>JAGWYI010000080.1 GCA_018969455.1 Bacteroidota bacterium
CCGATCAATATACCCTTTTGCCTTTCCTGCCGTCAATCCGGTTTGAAATGCGTCGAAAATAAACTTTATTCCATTGAGCCATGACCGACAAATTCACACAAACAATTTTTGCAGGCCTGCTTCTCGTACTAAGCGCATGCAATTCAGAAATTATTCTCCCAATAGCCGATCCAGAACAAAAACTGGCTCTTTTAGGCACTTTTTCCCCAAATACCCCCATGTATGTGGAAGTTTCTTTGGTTCAATCGGTGCTGGATTCTTTACCCGCCGACCAACCGCTCGACGCCCGGGTAAGCCTGTTTGCCGATAATAACCTCGTTGGTATTTGTCCGCCTCAGTATGATTCTGTAAGTACCCGGTGGTACTGGATATGCGATGTGTTGCCCCAATCGGATGTACGTTACCGCGTGGAAGTTGAAGCGCCCGGGCGCCCTATGGTACAAGCAGCCGACCAACTTCCCCCAGTCGACGATAATCCAGAATTTTGGGTAGATACCGCCCACATCAAAGTCGAATCCAGCCAATGGCAGGTTCCTGTGCACATTCGGATACCCAGTTCCGCCAATTATGTATCACACCCCTGGTTTATGTTCAACTTTGATGCTCAAATTGGGGTATTTGAACAAGTAGACAGCAGCTGGAAATTGACAGAACTACACGCCTGGCCCATTCTCATCAATAGCACAGCCAGCCAATCCGGATTTTTAAACCGATCCATCAACAATTACATCCTGATTCAATCCAATTTCTGGAAAACCACCAACCCGCAAACCATCGACCTTACCATCACTTTTCCCTTCACCTCTCCAGCAGTACGGCCACATTCTCTAATTGGAAAATGGCGAACCCTTTCCGAAACCGGCTACAAATATTATACCTCGGTAAACCGACAAATCAATTACGACAACCCCATCAGCAGCCCCGATGCATTGTACAACAATGTGGTAGGAGGATGGGGTAATTTTTCCGGCTTTCGGGAATTTCGAGACACCATAATCATTCAATAATTTGGAAATTGGGCTTTAAAAACATCATATGTTCTTTAAAAGCCCTCCACTCCTTTACAAAAATTTAACATAGTACTTTCTCTTAAAATATTGACTTTCTAATTCGATGGTGTTACTTTTGTATTTGAATATTCATATTGTGAGTATATCTGCAATAAATTCGACCACGATTTCCAACCCTACTGCTTGATAGGAAGATAAGTTTTAGGGTATATGGGAGGGACAAGCAACCGCTTGTTCCTTTTTTTTTACCCTTAACGCATTGTGCTGCGTAAAGGCTCTTATTTGAACATGCCTGAACGCCCCCAAACAGTGAGCCACACCGAATTCTGGCATGGCCCACTCATGGAGTCATACAATGTTCGATTCGCGTAAGGTAGGTTCCTGATTGCGAACGTGAAAAGGGATTACTGCTGGCGCCAAGGTACTTGGGGCGCTTTCAGGAGACAGAGCGTGGTGATTCTCCGCAAGAATTTGTTCAGACAGGCCATCTTTCAGGCCTTTGTTTCGTCCCCGAGACCGGATTTTATTCATTTGGTAACATTTAAATAAAACCAAACAAAATACATGCCATGGCAAAATAAAAACATTCAATAATACCAAAAAAAGGAATATAATTTTACATATACATGTAGAAACGCCTATTCGTTTCGAATAATATGTTTTAAAATTTTATAAACACGCCCAACCTTTCTTCGCTCAACATCGTAATTCAATCCGGTTTGATCACGGGGCCACAACTTTTATGAAAACAAAAACACTGCTTTTTCTTTTGGAAGCTGCCTGCCGAAAAGACGATTCGGATGCAGCTGTAATCCGTTATTTTCCAAAGGTTAAAACAATTGTATACTTTACGCCGCCAGATTTTGTGCATAACGATCTTTATAAATCATTATAAATCAGCGAATGCCAACTGACACCGTTTTGTTGGCTAAAGACCTCGAAATTATTCAAAAATGGTACAATAAAGGCGAAAAGCGATCCATTGAGCGGGAAATTGCCGTTTATTTTCGTATAAACACAATGTCATCGAGCATCATAAAATAGTTGCTGGCACAAGTGATGGTATCCCCCTGTATGTGGAAATCGATGCCTTTGAAACTCACCTTTTGCAGCGAGTTGTTGAGCTTCAACTCGAAATAATTGTTGGGATTATCGCTGTCTTTAATGAGGGTAAGCACATCGGGGAACAAGGCATGCTTTACATACAATTTTTCGCAATGGGGTATGGGTAAATGCGCCCGCCCTGCATTGTCGGTATAATCCTGAAACCGGCCTTTGTCGCTGATGGCGACACACAAAACATTGCTTGCCAATGCCGGAGTTTTGTTGATTACCTGTATTGTATACCCTTCGCCCTGCTGTTTCTGGTCGAGCACCAGAAAATCCTTCCCCGGTTCCTTGTCGCTTTTGAGTTTCAGTAAATCTCCTTCCACTGTAAAAGTGCCCTGGGCGATACGATCTACCGCGCCATAGGCATAATAAAACGTGAAGGTTCCATCTACAGCAAAGGAAAACCCGGCCGCCATTTCGTGCCTGCTAAAAGAATAATCTCCTGAAAAAACGGGTAAACTCATGCGAAACAGATTGATGAAAGATCCAGTACTCTCCTTACCCAATCACAACTTTAGGGCAATTTATACCAGGATTCGCAGGATTATGTATATAAATCAGGATGGATTTCGATGATTTATTATGATTTGTAAAGATCATTATACACAAAACTTTGCGGTGTGAGGTATAAATGCATAAAATTCCAAAATAGATGAGATATGGAGGGCCTTTACAGTCAAATATTTTTAATTAATCCTTCACGCTGCCAGGTTTTGGGTTGAACGATCTTTATAAAGCATCCTAAATCACCAAACTCAACCCTGATGTATCCAAAAAAACCTGCGAATTCTGGTATAATTTTTACCTAAATTTACCTGAGAAACTGTTTTAAAACCTTCACAAAAAAAAGCGTTCCGTTTTGTCTGCCATTCAAACCATCGCCTACACGGGCATTTTTGTATTTGCCCTCACCGGTGCGCTCAAAGCGCGCAGCCATCAAATGGATGTTTTTGGGGCTGTTGTACTGGCATTTGTGACAGCCTACGGCGGCGGAACCGTGCGCGACCTGCTCATCGGAGTACGGCCTGTAAGCTGGATGAACGATTACCTTGCCCTGGCCCTGGTATTGGCCGCCGTTACCGTGGTGTTTTTGTTGCACCAAAATGTGATGCGGTTCAAAATCACCATTTTTTTATCCGATGCCATCGGGTTGGGCTTGTTTACGGTTTTGGGCATCCACAAAAGTATGGAGATGGGCATCAACAGTGGTTATGCTGTAATCATGGGGGCAATCAGCGCTACTTTTGGCGGCTTGCTGGCCGATATTTTGAGCAATACCGTGCCCGATTTGCTTAAAAAGGGCGAACTGTATGCAACGGCCTGCCTGGTAGGAGGAATGGCCCAAATCGGATTAATGCGTGCAGGTGTACCCGCACACATCAACCTGGGCATTAGTGTGTTGCTGGTGGTAGGCATCCGCATTGTTTCCAAATGGAAACGCTTGTACCTGCCGGCAATCTAGGTTTATGTTACTTTTCTGCGTGTTCTACAATTTCACGGAAATGCTTGGCCTTCATTTCCTGGCTGCGCTCAAACTGGTTGGCGGTATTGGCATTGCTGCCACTGCCGGTATCGGCATAACTGATCACGCTATGCCCGTCGGCAGCATCTACAACATAAAACAGCAACAATTCCGGATAGCCGCTCGATTGCCAACGAACGGCCGGGATGACCACGGCATACCGACTGTCTTTTTCAGCGATGGCACGTTCTATTTCCGAATTCGGAACAATTTTGTATTGATAAGGGTAGTTTTTAGCAATTTCATTATCAGGCACACTGCGTTTTCCGGAAGGGAAATTTACCACATCTGTTCCTACCAACAGGATTTTATCGATCAGATGAGCAGCCGACATTTGTACGGTCCGGTTTACCTCGGCTTTAATGCCCAGCAAAGCCGCTTTTTTCAAATCGGCTGCCAGGTAAAACAAGCCAAATCGCAGGTCGGATGGGCTTGGAATGGGGTGCTGTGTAAGGTAGAAACCCACAAAAGGAATTTGGCGGTGTTTCAAATAATCACCAGGCTGGGTGTTATTGCCCATTTTCTTGTCAAGTTCCATCTGTTTTTGGGTTTTCATTTCCCATTCATCGGCAGAACTCATGTAAGCATCCCAGTGTGAGAGCGCCATAATATCAATGCTGCCAGCCCGGTCGTCGGACACCAAAAACTGATTGATTACGGCTTCCGGCGTATTGAATTTTTTAAACAATTTACCGGCATCCGCCAACAGCGCATCTAATTGCCCGAAAGCGATCACAAACACCTTTCCGGCATCGGGGACCGTTTTTTTATAGTTCTGCAATTCGCTGCGGGTCATAAACTTGGGCGTGTTAAACGACCAGTCTGAAGCGAAAGCCGATTTCAAGTTGGCATTGTAATCGGCCACCATTTTCCGATAAGCTGTTACTGCCTCAGTATCCGATTTTTTGGAAAGCAGTTTTACGGTTTTGTCGGATTCGGTAGCAAGTACCACAATGGTTTCAGCGGTGTTTTTAAATTCCTGGGCTTGTTGTTTGTTCACAAATGTTACCTGCGCGCTGCACAGGTTGGCAACAAACAGCAACATAACGAGGATGTATTTCATAGGTATTGATCTTGTAAATGGGATGACAAGCAGTATATCGTCAAAAGTAGTGTATATTTAACGCCTGCACTTCATTTGTTTGAAAAAATAAACACGGTTATGGGTAGAACTGGCTTGGTCAATCTTTTATTATACGCCTTTAGATGGATTTTTTTCTAAAAATACTGGTTTGCGTAAAATCAGGCGTGTACAAAACCGGGGCAAGCGCTTCCTGCACTTTTTCAAAATCGCGCGCCAACAGTTGAGCGAATGCAGCCAAATAATACAGGCGTTCGGTATTATCCACAACCAAAAAGCCGCCTGGCTTCACATGAGGCATACATTCTTGTATGCAGGATGGTCGTGCCCGACCATCAACCAGCACCAGGTCGAAATAGGCTTCAGGATAAGCATGAATGCTTTTGGCATAATTTTCAAAACGCAGGTTTTCAAGCCCCTTCGCTCCGCTTCTGAATGCTGCGGGGTTTTCCGGCCCAAGTGCTGCGTCGGGGTTGGCTATTTCGGCTGGCACAAAATGGCCCGTCCAGTGTTGATACCCCCGTTCGGATATGGTTTGCGTGAGCGTGGCAAACCACTCCCGATGGTCTTCTACCGTGACCACCTGGGCCACCTTGCTGCAAAAAAACAAGGTTGACCCCCCTCCACCGTATTCAAAAACCTTGAAATCGGGTTTTAAAACCGTATTCAAATAATCCAGGGCGGGCAAATTGATCCAGGGAAGCGCATCAGAGACGGAATTTCGCCCTTTTTTGAAAGATTTTTTCCAAGCAGCATAATAAGCCCGGTAAAGCTTCACGGCTTCCCGGTCTTTGGCATTACGCATCACTTGCACGATGTAATAAAATGCTGATTTTTTCCAGTTCATCATACCTGCGCCTTGTTTGTGCGCGGGCAAAGAAACAAAACTGCTGATTGAATTTTGGACAAAGGCATCGATTTGTCCAAAATTCAAATTTAGTTTCCAATGGTCACCCTATGGGCTCCAAAGCCTGCACCGCCAAATACCCGCCTTTTAAATTATACAGGTGTTGCACCTCAATGCCTGCTTCGGCCAGGGCGCGGATGGCCTTGGCGCTGCGCGCGCCCGAGCGGCAATGCACCACCACTTTCTTATCGCGGGCAATTTCCTGGGCACGGGCAACAACTTCGCCCAAAGGAATCAACAGCCCGCCCAGGTTGCCCGCATCATATTCCTGAGGTTCGCGAACATCCACCAGTTGAAAATCTGCTTCGTTTTGCGTCCATTGTAAAAAAGTTTCAATGTCAATTTCCTGCACCGGTTTTTCGTCGGAATTTTTCAGGCCGCAGAACTGTTCGTAATCCACTAAGGCCGTAATGCTGGGGTTTTCTCCGTTCAAGGGGTTTTCAGGCCGCCTTTTCAGGGCAAAAGTGCGGGTTTCAAAATGCAGGGCATCAAAAAGGAACAAGCGGCCGCTGAGCGACGTGCCAAGCCCGGTAAGTACCTTTATGACCTCATTGGCTTGCAGGCTGCCAACAATACCAGGCAAAACACCCAAAACCCCGCCTTCTGCACAACTGGGTACCAAACCCGGCGGCGGCGGCGTGGGGTACAAATCGCGGTAATTGGGGCCCCATTCGCCCGCTTCATTTCGGTAATTGAACACCGAAACCTGCCCTTCAAACTGAAAAATACTGGCATAAACATTGGTTTTGCCCAGCAATACACAAGCATCATTCACCAAATACCGCGTTGGAAAATTGTCGGTCCCATCGGCCACCACATCGTAGGGCTGAATAATGGCCAGGGCATTTTCGGAAGTCAGACGGGTTTCGTGCAATTTAATTTTAATGTAGGGGTTGAGCGCGCGCAGTCGGCTACGCGCAGCGCGCGCCTTCGCGCGACCCACATCCCGCTTGCCATACAACACCTGGCGTTGCAGGTTGCTGTCGTCTACCACATCAAAATCCACAATGCCAATGGTGCCAACCCCGGCTGCGGCCAGGTACAACAGCAAAGGACTGCCCAAACCGCCCGAACCCACCACCAAAACCTTGGCAGCTTTGAGCTTTTTCTGGGCTTCCAGCCCAAAATCGGGGATGATGATGTGCCGATCGTAGCGCGCCAGTTCGGCCTTCGAAAAGAAAATGTCTTGTATATTAGCCATTTACATAAATTTTAAAGAAAAAATTATTGACGGCCGCCTGCAATCGCGGGCACGATGCTCAAAACCGCGTCGGCCGAAATAGGGGTCTGCTCAAGTGCCAGGTCGCGGATGTCGGCATCTCCTACAAAAATATTCAAAAATCCGCGAATTTGTCCCTGGTCGTCGAGCAGGTGCTTTTTCAGATTTGGAAAACGAATCGCCAGATCCTGCAAAGCCTCTGCCACATTGGCAGCGGGTGTGCTGAGCCGGGACTCGTTATCCGTGAATTTGCGCAAGGGCGTTGGAATAATGACAGTAGCCATGTTCAAAATGTTTTCAGGTTAAAAAAATCAGGCAATGGCGCTTGCCTCCAATACTTCTTCCGATTCAAATTGAAATTGATCATTGAGTCGCCAGGAAAGCAGGTTGTTGCGCCCGCGTTCGTAAATTGACATAATAATGTACGAAAAAAAGGGTTGCGCAGCCTGCCGGTCTTGCTCCGATGGAAAAGCCGGGCTGTTGGGATGCGAATGATACACCCCCAACAATTGCAAGCCTTGTTCTTCGGCATATTCCTCCGCACGCAAATAATCTTTGGGCGAAATTTCAAATCGACGGCGCTTGTCGCCTATCTGGGCATTTTCAACAATGAGCATCGATTTGATGTAGCGTTTGTCATTTATTTCTTCGCCATAAAAAAAGCCGCAACATTCGTCGGGAAAAGCCTGCATGGCATCTTCAAGCATAAGTTGTCGTATGTGAGGATCGAGGTAGAGCATCGCGCGTATGTAATTTTTGTGTTTAAAAAACAGCCCTGTTTTAACAAAAAAACCTCAAACAAGATGGCTTGAGGGGCATTGTTACGCTTATTTTCACCAGCCAGGTTTTTTCAGGCAATTCTGGACAAAACACAGCCAGGTGCAATCATCAGGGCTAAATCCTGCGCCCCGATGAAATTCGGGCAAGCACCAAGGCGCAGGCAACAGGCAAGGTTAAAGGTCGGGCTGAGGCGTGTAGCGCAAATATGGTTTCACCACATGTACGCCTTTCGGAAATTTCTCTATGGCCGCTTCGGTGCTGATGGCCGGCACAACAATTACATCTTCGCCTTGCTCCCAATTGGCGGGTGTGGCCACGCTGTACTCGGCAGTGAGTTGCAACGAATCGAGTACGCGCAACACCTCATAAAAGTTGCGCCCGGTGGATGCGGGGTAGGTAATAATCAATTTTACCTTTTTGTCGGGGCCGATGATAAACAAAGACCGAACGGTAAAATTTTCCGACGCATTCGGGTGAATCATGTCGTACAAGGTGGCAATTTTCCGCTCGGGGTCGGCCAGAATGGGAAAATCTACCACCACATTCTGGGTTTCATTGATGTCATTTACCCAACCATGATGTTTTTCCAGCGGATCCACACTCACCGCCAGCACCTTGGTGTTGCGCAAACGAAATTGTTCCTGTAAAGCCGCTGTACGACCCAATTCGGTGGTACAAACCGGGGTATAATCGGCTGGATGCGAAAACAAAATACCCCAGCCTTCGCCGAGATATTCGTATAGATCGATATCGCCAGCCGTACTTTGGGCCTGGAAATTGGGGGCAAGATCGCCAAGTCGTAAACTCATAAAATGTGGTTTGAATGTGAATAGAATAATGCAAAACGGCCCTTCGAGTTCTGCGAAGGGCCGTTTTGGATGGTGCTGCGTTGAATTTTAGTCAATTCCAACATTTAACAACATGCGTGGTGCGGCACTTCGGAATGGGAAGTACAACAACAACAACATGTTTTGTGAAATTCTTTAACCATAGGACAAAGGTATCACTTATTAATATACCAAACAAGTAGACTAATAAAAAAATGAAATTCCCTGTATCAAATCAATAAAAGCGCGCCGGTTAATGCTGGATTTGAAGTTTTTTATGCACAAGATATTGGCCCGATCTCAATTCCAGTACATACACTCCCGGGGGAAGGCATTCCGTCTTTAAGCAAAATTTATTCAAACAAGAACCGCTTGCCGCTGTTTGTCCGCTTACAGAAAACAGGCGCCAAACCCAGTTATCGTCGAGATTATCTTCAATTTGAACTGTACAGCTTGAATTGGATGGATTGGGGAATATTGACACCCCGACTTCGCGTTTTTTGGGGTTAATTGCGGGCGCAACAATCGGGTTATCCCCGGCAAGGTCCAGCGTTTCGGCCTGGAACCAGGCCAGGATGGCCGACTCGCCTTCGGGAACAGATTTTCCCCATCCGGGAACCTGTGTTACCGGAATCGCATTGCCAATGGGGATGTTGTTGCTGCCGGCCGTGTGTTTCCCCACACAAATCAAGCCCTTTTGCGTTTTAAACAAACCATACAATTCGGTATTTCCGCCGCCATCCTGCGTTAGCGTATCCCATTGTCCCACTACCAGTCCGCTGTAGGCCAACTGGTTGAGTTCGGGATTGTACATGCGCACAAAAGCATTCCAGCACGATTTTCCGTTGTATGCGGGCAGTACCATTTGTTGGTATGCATTGTGGGTGGTAATGGTACGGCGGCCTTGGGCAATGACGGCAACGCTGCCGTTGCTGTTTACTTTCAGGTTGTTTTTGGCCATTCGGGTGGTGTTTACGTTGGGCCAGCCGCTGTTGGGATTGGGCCAGCCTGCCAAAAGCGGGTCGGAAAACGGGGCGCCCAGCCCCCCTGTGCCCTCGGCATACTCGGCCATATAGGTGCTGTGGTGCAAAATGCCATTGGACAGGGCGAGTTTGCCTAGCCAGGAGATGTGTATATTTCCATTGGAACCGGTAAATCGGTTTTGAAAACCAAATGCGCCGGGGTTGGCTGCAATGTGATCACCCTCCCAGAAGTTTTCCGTGTTGTTGCCATGGCAACGCGCACCCACAACCACCTCGTTGTGCGCGTAATCAATGCCAAGCGCGTCTATGTATTGGTCGGGCAAAGAATTGACGGTATCTCCGGCAGGTGTAATTTCGTGGTAAAGCCTGCTCCACCAGCGCAATGCGCCGCTGGAATCAAATGCAATCAGGGCTGGTTCAAAATCGGGCGTTCCGTTGGTGGTTACGGTTTTTACATTCATTCCAAGATAAACATCACCGGAGCGGCGATCAACAGCAACACTGGATGCACCATAAACCGGGCAACAGGATGCCACGCTGTACCCCGAATATCCGGGCCCGTTGTTGCTGGGATTGAGGGGGTCGCAGGGGCTGGCAAAAAAGGCATCGAGCGGCCAACGGCCTATTTTTACACCCCCGTTTTCATCGGGCTGAACCAGCTGAAAATCGGTTTGCGACCATGACCGCAAATCACAGCGTCCCCAGGCCTTGAAAACAATGCCGCTGTAATCAAGCGCCCCTTTTCCTCCCGGAGCGGCAGCAGCCGGGGCGCCCCGCCATTCTCCGCCAGCCTTCAACCAGTGGGTACGCCAGTTTTCCACCACTTTTCGTTCGCCGCTGTTACCGTCCAAACAATACATGACGCCCCAATCATAAGCATGGTTTTGCCCCTGCACACAATATACGGCGCCGTTGGGTGCTACATCCCAGGGCTGGGTTTCCTTGGGCAAACCCTCGGCCCAATTGTTAACAGCCCAAACGAGCGAATCGGGTGTCTGATCTATGAAATTGTGGTTCAATTTCCCGATAAAATACCCGCCGCCGTTGGCTCGGGTATCGTTGGTGGTTCCACTGATGTACAAATGGCCCGTAGGCATATACGGCTCGGTATCGGTTTTGATAAAACGCACATTTTCAACCCGGCCTTGCGGGAAATACACCAGATCCAGCATCATTTGCAAATCGGCAGAAAAATGCAGCAGGATACCAAATTGATTGGTTCCCAAGCTGTTGTAAATTCCGTTGGTATTGCCAAGCAGGGTACGCGGCACCTCGGAGGGAATCCAGTCCAAATTGCTTGCAGCGCCAACCACCAAAAAACTGCCATCGGAAAGCTGCATCACATCATAAAATGTTTCATTCCCGGCATTTCCCGCGTAGGTAAGCATATCTTGCTGGGCCAATACCCGCTCCTGGCATAAAATAAAAAGAAGGAGAAAAAAAATCCGCATAATGTCCAGATCCTGATTTGATTTACCGCACTAAAGTTACGCTTCCTTTTACCGTAAATACACTGCCGTTGAGCATTTTTAGTTGTGCCAGCCAGCTGTACACCCCTTGCGGGCAGGCTTTCCCGTTGTAACGGCCATCCCAGGCCTCTGTTTGAACATGGATGAGATTCCCCCATCGGTCAAAAACCTTGAAATCGAGCAGTTTTTCCACGCCGGCCCCCGGGTAAATGCCAAATACGGTGTTTCTCGAATCGTTCGCATCCGGCCAGAATATGTTTGGAGCGTAATATATCAGCTTATTGTCTACCAACACCTCCCAGGAAGCCGATGCTGTGCAGCCCTCCTGGTCGAGCGCACTCAGGGTATACGTTGTAGGAAGCAGCGCCAATCCTTTTGTGGCCGGACAATCGGTGCAAAACAGACCATTTGTGGGCGACCATTGAAATTT
>JAGWYI010000742.1 GCA_018969455.1 Bacteroidota bacterium
CAGATCCAGTTCGTCGGCAATTTCCTGGTATTTGAATCCTTCAAAGTGCATTAAGAAAGGCACCCGAATGCTTTCATCCAGCGAATCAACCATGGTATTCAGTTCGTGGAGCAAAATATTGCCTTCTGCTGCATTTGAAGTGGCATGGTTGCCGGAATTGAGGTAAAACTGGTTGTCGGTAGTATCCAGAATCGTATTGGCCTTTACTTTCTTGCGATAGTTGTTGATGAAGATGTTTTTCATGATGGTAAACATCCAGGCCTTGAAATTGGTACCTTGCTGGAACTTATCGCGATTGAACAAAGCGCGGTAAGTGGTTTCCTGAAACAGATCCTTGGCGTCCTCCGAATTTTTTGTCAAATTATAGGCAAAAGAATGCAGAAGCGTTGTCAACGTGCTCAGTTTATGATTGAATTCCATGCTTGTCATGGCTGAACTCCTGTTTGAATGTGATCGATAACCCAAAGGTAGGGAATTGTTTAACTTTTTCCAAATTTTTGCTCGACAAAATTTTGCCAAAATGAGACAATAAATGATGTTGCTACACTAAATGTTTGTGCAATTTATTGATTGTCAGCGGCTTGTGTTATTTTTAAAAATTCTACATAAGCGCTTGTTTTCAATACAAATTGAAAGATTTGAATGCAATTCAAGGCAGTTTTAAGGCTGTTCAGGGATGAAAAACGACCATTCAGCAGAAAAAGCAATGCCATGCTTTCAAGTGCCCGCCTTTATAACGATTAAGGATGCACTTGGGGCTGCTTGTGTTGTATCAGGATCGACGAATGGCGCTTATTTGACGGTGATGGGCGTTTCCTGCATGGCTTCACTTTAAAATTTTGACCGACTCCACTTTAACGTGCACGGTGCGCGTGTTCTGCGCGCGCTGCGTTACATCGCCTGCCGCTCCTTCCAAACGCAGCACCCCACGCGGACAAACCGCCGCGCAAATGCCGCAGCCCACACAACTTGCCCGCAGCACATCCTGCCCGCGCTGGGCATAATGCCGAACATCTATGCCCATTTCACAATACGTAGAACAATTTCCGCAACTGATACACTGGCCGCCATTTACAGTGATCCGAAATTTCGAGCGCGTTCTTTGCCATATTCCCAACCAGGCAGCCATAGGGCAACCAAATCGGCACCAAACCCTGCTTCCCATTAAAGGATAAAATCCGACACCAATAACTCCGGAGAACACCGAGCCAATGAGAAAGGAATACGTTTTGTAGTAAATGGAGGAAAATTCTTGCAAAATGCTGCGGCCCGACAACACATTGATCCACAACACGGCGGTCATGCTGATCACAAACAACAACACACTGTGCACCATCCAGCGTTCAATTTTCCACGATTTGGTGCTTTTATCTGACAAATGCCGAAACGGGTCGCCCAGGGTCTCGGCCAATCCGCCACAACCGCATACCCAGGAACAGTACCATCTTTTGCCAAAAAAATAGGTCAGAATTGGTGTTCCGATAAAAAACATCCCCAAACCAAAAAAGAAAAATGCGGTGGTGAGTGTGGTTTGGGATTGCCACGACCAGGTGTCGGGGCTGGCGTTGCTGTATGAAAGCGGCCAAAAATACGTGAAATACAACTCAGGCTTTTGTAATCGAATCATCAAGGCTGGTATCAAAAAGGAAAACCCCAATTGGAAAAACATCACAGAAATGGTGCGCAACAATTGGTACCGGTTGTGCCGGTATTTGTACATGAATTTAATACCCATTAAAATAACCGATAATGTGTAAAGTGTGCCGTAAATAAACCACTGATTGGCACTTTG
>JAGWYI010000081.1 GCA_018969455.1 Bacteroidota bacterium
CGCCTCCTCTTGCGCATAACTTTTTACAACTCGAATGCCACTGTATACTTCCTGTGCTGTGCTGGTCAACTGAGCCAATTGCTGCTGTATGCGCTCACTCTTCCGGTTAATTAAGTTGCTCACCCAATAAATCGACAAACTTAAAAAGGGCAAAGGCAATAAAGACCACATGGTAAGATGCACACTAACCTGTAACATGGAAGATATCGTAAGAATAAATAAAAAAATGAGGTCTAATCCATATAAAATGGTCGGCCCTAAATACATTCTTACCTTTGAAACATCCTCCGAGATGCGAGACATCAAATCGCCGGTACTGTTGCGCTTGTAAAAGGCCGTATCCAGTTTTTCATAATGCGCAAACAATTCTTTTCGCATATCGTATTCAACCAAACGACTCATTACGATTATGCTCTGTCGCATGAAAAACATGCACAAACCCATCAATAAGGCGAGCGCTATCACCTCCAAACCAAACCAGGCAATTTGAGCGCTCAACACCCCAAGGGCCTCAGGATGTGCTGATATGCCTCCCGTTTCTTTATAGTGTTTTACCTGCTCTACTACCGTATCCAATGCCTTCCGAATTACCTGAGGCTGCCATACCCTAAACCAATTCGCCAACCCGACAAACAGAATTCCCAGTAAAAAACGCCATTTGTATTTGATAAAATACTTGTTCAGGTAAGCAAGGTGTTTCATGTGCGTAAAAATAAAAAATCAGAAAAAAAACCAGAAACTGCTTTGAAAACAGGGCACCAAAAAGATGTATGGCGTAATTTCAAACACTATATACTTTACGCCGCCAGATTATGTATATAACGATCTTTATAAATCATTATAAATCAGCGAAATCCATCCTGATTTATCCACAAAATCCGGCGAATCCTGGTATACAAGTGTAAAATTGCCTTCCAGTGAATGCCCTTTGGGGTCACACCACAGTCCAATTCTATGAAAACAACTTAACATCCAGTGCCTTGCATCAAAACACCAATCTCCCCCCTAAACAATCAAACAGCATAACAAGTTTCAAAGTCGAATTCTATGCCGTAATTTCAACGAAATGGCGAATCATCCAAATGGGCTTTGATCAACTTGCTCGAATAAAATAAACACAAATACAAAGACAATGTTGCCAAAACAAACAACCAGTCTGACCAATTCTGGAAAATTAAGAAATCGTAAATTCCATGCATCCAAACAGACAAACCCAAACCCATTGCCATCAAATGCCCTCGACGAGCCTGCCGAAACTTTGCCAATCCCATAAAATAACCCTGTACAATTGCAAATACCAAATGCGCAGGAACGGCTGTAAACATCCTTAACAAAATGGTCTGTGCTCCAAATCGCGAAGCATAACTGAAATTTTCCATGGTCGCAAATCCCATGGCGATCAAAACGGCATATACAATGCCGTCTATGGGTTCGTTAAAAAATGAGCCTCGAAATACATACAAGCGCAATACCAAAAACTTTAACAACTCCTCATGGAGTGCTACTATGCCAAAAGCCAAAAAAACAATGGAATAAACATCTCCCGATCCGCCAATTGAAGAAAATGCCCAACGTTCAAGCGAGATGGCGGGCATGGTCATGGCTCCCCCCATAACATAACAGATTAATAGTGGCACAAACGGTTCTCGCTCATACTTATCTATCCGGAAAATGGCGTAACTCAACAACAAACCCGGCAAAGTGGCAATTACAACAAGGATCAAACTCAAATTAATAGAAAATCACAGAATACAAAAATACAAGCTTTTATGGCAATCAGATTAATATTGCCAAAAAGCGGCAAGCGCTTCGTTCAACGCTCACCGCTTATCACTGTTCTATGATATGTATTCCGTTTATTAATCTAGCCACCGGAACAATTGCATGCGTTGACTTTTTGGAGCCTATTATTTCAACGTTTTCTTGTTTTAATCGCTTAAAACAAGCACAATTGCTGGTACCAACACATCATCCAATCCGGTTTACCTCAACACAAAATCACCATAACTCATTTTTACCTTTACCATTCCTTTGGCATTGGCATCGCCCAGGTAACCTGCAACACTTTCTGTATGCCCGGCATCATCTCGGCGCCGAATGGTTGCAGCACTGGGATAATGCATTTCCATATACGACCCCTCTGTGTTAAAACGATAAGAAGCGCCACGTTCTGCCGTCATTTTTACATCCGTGTACCGCGCGTTAATATTAACATTGTTAAAACCTTTTGAAAGCGCACCCAATGTCAGGTTTCCATAACTCATATCCGCATCCAATACCTCCAATACCGTGTTTACAACCAAATCGGTATATTGGCAGGTTATGTAAACTGAACGTGCTTGTTGTAATTTCAAGCCAGAATACTTGGATTGTAAACGCAATTCGGCAATAGAACCCAAATCAAATTCATCATACTTGGATGTCACCCGAACAATACCTGCCTGATCGGTGCTTAAAGCCGAATACTTTGAATCTAGTTGAATATCCTGGGCATCAACGACGTTTATTCCCCCATAACTAACCGACCCAAACAAATTTTTTACCCGAACCATATTGGCCTTCCCATATGCAATGTTCAGATCCGCATCGGCCGAAATCGCATCTGTACGTAAATCTCCGTACTTAATTTCCGCTGTCAACTTGTTGTTCAAAGGCCCGATAGAGGAATTTCCATATCGATTTTTTAAATCAAGTTGATTCCCGATTGGCATCCAAACTTCGTAATTGATTTTAAAATCCTGGCAAACGCTTTCTGAAAGCCACCAATCATTACCCTGCTCAATTACAGTTTCCGATTTTACATAACCCGCCGTGCTGATAAAGTTGAATTTGATCCGATCAAACATCTTATCAGCGCCCTGTTGATTGTTGGCATTTACCACAATCGTAATCTCAATTTTGACCGAATTATTTTGCCAGGTGTTTACATTTACTTTGCCGTATTTATTGTATAAAGCGGTGACCCCATTGGATGTGGTGCCAAATTCGCGGGAAACGGTTTTTGTAAATTCGCGTTTTGGCGCCAAACCATAAACGTTTCCCATACCGCCCAGCAGTATGCTCAAACAAAGCATTACCTTGAACCTGAGCAAGCGTTTGAATTTAAATGTTCTCGATTTCATGTTTTTTTTCGCTGTTGTTGGTTTCATTTTTTGACACTTCCAGCCGCTCCAGCACTCTTTGAAGAATGGCCGATTTGGCTTTATAATTCTCAATCATCGCGCGCACGATTTGTTCCCGATTGGCTGGCGGAACATCGCCAAGCTCCTTGCGCAATTCCTCCAGCACCTGATCCATTTGATCTAAATCTTCATGAACTTCTGTTGATTGGTTTCCGGTAAAGGTTGCCAACTTAAGCTGTTTGGTTTCGATATCACGTTGATAATACGATTCCAGCTCGGCATACTCCGAAGATATAGCACTCATTGCCAATCCGTTTTGTCTTGATTCCAGGTGAGAACTGTACCACAATCCGATGCCGATTCCTGAAATAAGCAAGGCAAAACCGGCTGCCACTCCGAGCAGTTGCTTTCGCCAAGGCACAACGCTTACGCGCATGGGAGGAACACTTAAAGAGCCCAGTTCTGCTTCTACCTGCCGCCAAACCCGGTCGGGTGCAGCTTCCAAATCAAATTCCGATCTGTTGTTCCGAATAAATTCCGCTAACCGATCCACTCCATTTTCGCCTTCAACCAAATCCAAAGATTGAGCTAGCTTTGGCCACACCGACTCTGGCAAATGCGCTGCATCAAATAAGGGGCGATTGGTCCACAGCATCCGCTCCAAGGCATCTGCACTTTCCCAGCGCTGCAGGGTTCGATCTACTCCGAGCCACACCTGCGCATCAGGGTTGCCCGCATCCAACGCATCTCGGTAGCGTTGAATAAATGTTTCTATCGCGTTTTTCATCTTTTGCGGTTTACAATGGGGTATGCTTGTGTTTAATTGTTTAAAACTGCGCGCAACCTGGCCTTTGCCCGGCTGTATTGCGATTTGGACGTCGCCTCCGTAACTCCCAGAATTTGGGCAATTTCCTCATGATCATAACCCTCCAATGCATACAAACTGAATACAAGCCGATAGCCGTCGGGCAATTGATTAATTGCCCGATTTAGTTTTTCCACATCCAAATTGGGCTCGTTTTCCGGTTCCTGTACCTCTGCCTGATCAATTCCGCCGCTCAATTCCTGAAAAACATGCCTACGACTCTTCAAAAAGTTGATGCACTTGTTGACAGTAATGCGCTTGATCCAGGCGCCAATGCTGCTCTCGTACCGAAAAGAATCCAGCTTGGTAAATACCTCAATAAATATTCCTTGCAGAATGTCCTCTGCATCGTGTGCATTCTGAACCATGCGCAATGCAGTATTGTACATGGCCCGGGCATACAGGCGATACAATTCAAATTGTGCATCTCGGTTCCCGGCTCTGCAGCGTTCAATCAGATCGCGGTGCGTTTGAGTGGCGTCCATTTTGTTAATTGTATAAAGAAAGACAGGAACATTCTTTAAGGGTTGCAGCAATCTTAACAATTTACTGTCAACAAATGGTCATGAAATTTCAACTCTTGTTTTTTTGCCCCCTCTTCTTTTATTTTTTAAAATTGGTAATAGTAAAAATGTCGTAACAAGCTCGTTTTTTTGCTGAAAAATAAAAAACATGCGCCTGTTTCGAATTATCGCTTGCCTGTTTCTGGGCTTCTTGCCTGTATTTGCTTCCGCTCAGGTTTTCGCGGAAGACATCAAACCCATATGGAGGGAACTTCGCGCACTCAACGGAACTTGGTTTATGCCAACCGATAGAGGCGACCGCCTCGACATTTGGAGCATCGCCAATGATAGCACCTTGGCTGGTAAAACCGTACGCATAAAACCAGAAACCGGCGATACGGTTACCCTCGAACTCCACCGCATGGAAAAAAGGGATACCAGCATATATCTGGTCACCATTGCGCGTGGCCAAAATAAAACCGAACCCGTGCGCTTTTTGCTCACAATCGCCGATTACGATGGATATACCTTCGAAAATCGCGAAAACGATGACCCCTATAAAATTAAATATCGACTGCTCGGAAACCGGGAACTGCAACTTGTTACGGAAGGACAAAAGGGCAGCCGTCCGGTTACAAATGAATACGTTTTTGAACGCGAATTCTCCCCAAGTACCATGGAATTCCGACTCCGAGGCGGTATCAATGCACACAACCTCCGAGGCACTGGCTTTTTACCCAAAGATGATTTCGGAAATGCGCCAAAATTCAACTGGAAACCTGGTTGGGAAATCGGGACAGGCCTCACCTTTAAAGGACGGGGCGGTTTTATTTCGGTAAATGTCGAACTTAACCTCGTTGGCCGGTTTGCTCAGGCTGTTTCCGCTTTTACCGTTATTAAAGATACTTCAATCACTGAATACCAACGCAATTTGACCTACAACACCACCTGGATCAACCTTGCTTTTGTACCCGAAATAACCCTCCGGCGCGAAGGCCGATTCTCTTTCCTGGCCGGGCCCTATGTAGGTCGACTCATCGGCAGCAGAGGCCGAGGTATTCAAAAACCCGAAGAAAACAAACTTTTTAAAGCCAATAAGGATTTCAAAAAAACCGAAATCGGCCTCATCGCCGGCATGCAATTGAAGGTAAATTTTGGAAAAAAAGACATTGGAGGTATCATCGGGCTGCGCGCCAACCTCGGCCTCAACGACATCGACAACCTGTACCGACGATATTCCGATAATGCCGCACTTTCCAATGGTCGTATTTCATTTTATGGCGCAGCACTTTATTATAGCATGAATTTGCTGAAATTATAAACGCAATAACTGGCCCAAGCGCCAAACATCTTCAAACGAATTATACAACGGAACTGGCGCGAATCGAATCACATTCGGTTCGCGCCAATCGCATATTACCCCATGCTCCGACAAATAATCAAACATCTTCTTTCCATTTAAATCTGTTAATAGCGAAATTTGACAACCCCGTGCATTCGAATCAAGGGGCGTAATCTGCTTGTAACGATTACCTGCAGGGTTATGCAGGGCCAATATCCACTCAAGATAAGCCGTCAATTGTACGCTTTTTTTATGCAATGCCTCCATTCCAACTGCGTCAAACAGATCCAAACTCGCCTTGTGGGCCGCAAAAGACAAAATTTGCGCATTGCTTTGTTGCCAACCATCGGCTCCATACATCGGACTGAATCCTTTGCGCATCTGAAAACGGAGCTGCTCATCATGTCCCCACCAACCACCAAATCGGGGCAAATCTGCATTGGAAGCATGACGCGCGTGGACAAATACACCTGAAGGGCCTCCCGGACCCGAATTCAAATATTTGTAACTACACCACGCCGCAAAATCTACCCCCCAATCGTGCAAGCGCAAGGGTAAATTTCCGGCGGCATGCGCCAGATCAAACCCCGCATAGGCGCCCACCGAATGCGCCGCACGGGTTATTGATTCGATGTCAAAAAACTGACCCGTGTAATAATTGACACCTGAAAACATCACCAGTGCCAAACTCGAACCCGCCGTTGAAATGGCATCCAATATGTCTTCTGTATGCAAATGATCTGAACCCGCCCGAGGCGCTATTTCAATTAGCGCATCTGATGGATCCAAACCATGCCACCGCAACTGAGTCTCTATCGCATATTGATCGCTCGGAAATGCACCGGCTTCCATCATGATTTTGTACCGCGTTCCTTGGGGCCGATAAAATGAAACCAGCATCAAATGAAGATTCACTGTTAGGGTGTTCATCACCACAACTTCTTCGGGCAATCCCCCTACCAAACGGGCTGTTTGTGGTTTTAATAACTTGTGATAGTACATCCAGGGATTTTCCCCCCTGAAATGTCCTTCAACACCATATTGCTGCCATTGATCCAATTCAGCCATAAGGGCCCGACGCATTGTCTTGGGTTGTAAACCCAAAGAGTTTCCACAAAAATACAATGCGGGCTTGCCGGCATGCTTGGGAAACAAAAATTGCGAACGATACGCGCGTAAAGGATCCAGACGATCCAGTTTCCGCGCAAAAGAAAGACTGTTCTCAAATTGCATATTCAATTGGCGATCTGCGATTGGTTTCTGATCGCTGCACAAAGTTCCGCTTTTTTTGTTGGATAATTGACCTATACCGTCTGACTAAAGCGCTTTCCCTGCGGCTCCTTTCTCCAGTAATGCGCATCGAAGGCCATACAAATATTCCGTAAAAATGGCCGGCCCAATGATGTAACACGTACCGCCCGACCCTGCACATCTACCAGTCCATCCGAAATCAAAGGCTCGAGACGAATCAGGGCATCTGCCAGCATCGGTTCCGGATTTTCCCAGTGGGTTTCATAACGTGTCATCAAATTCAGGATGTGTCGCCGCAATATCTGATCTTCTTTACTTAAAAAATGGCCCCTGAAAACAGGAAGCTGTCCGGCCATAACACGTGCTTGATAATCTGCCACACTTTTCTCATTTTGCGCAAATGCATCCCAGGTGTCGCCTATGGCAGAAGCTCCCAAACCTATGGTCAATTGGCTGTTGGAGTTGGTATACCCCATAAAATTTCGATGTAACTTCCCCGTTTGCATGGCAATTGCCAATCGGTCGTTGGGCAAAGCAAAATGATCCATCCCTATTTCTGAATAGCCCATTGCTTCAAATCGGTCGCGGCCAATTTCATACAACAATCGCTTGGCAGCACCTTTGGGCAAATCCGCTTCAGAATATGCTGTTTGGCTTTGTTTTAACCAAGGAACATGGGCATAGGCATAAAAGGCGATACGCTCTGGCTTTAATTGATCAATATAAGCGGCGTCCCGCTCTATGTGTGCTGGTGTTTGCCTTGGCAAACCATATATCAAATCGTAATTTACAGCGCTGAATCCAACTTCTCGTGCCAATTCGGTACATCGTACTACCGATTCTATGGATTGACGGCGATTGACCAATTTCATTAGTTCCTCATCAAAATCCTGAACGCCAATGCTGATCCGGTCAAACCCAAAGGCATGAAGGGTTTCTAAATGGGCTTTGGTGGTGCTCCAGGGATGTGCCTCAAAACCAAAATCGTATGTTTCGGTCACCTTGGCCCTTTCCAAAATGCCCGAAATTAACCGTTCCAGCGCAGCAGGACTAAAAAAGGTGGGTGTACCGCCCCCCAAATGCAATTCCGAAACCAAAGGCAATTCGGGAAACAAGCGAACATACTGCTGCCATTCTGCCAATACAGCATCAATGTAAGGATCTTCTACTTTGTGATTTTTAGTGATATGCTTGTTGCAACCGCAATAAGTACACAAGCTATCGCAAAAAGGCAAGTGAATGTAAATACCAAGGGGTACCCGGGGTAAAAATGCCGCTTTTACGCTTGCTTCCCAATCTCCTGCGTCCATTTGAGGTGTACTCCAATATGGAACCGTAGGGTAACTTGTATATCGGGGCGCGGGGATATCGTATTTGGAAATTAATGATCCGTTCATAAAAATCAGGATTGAAAAACCAGGGTACCATGCAAATGTTTGCAAAATTACCGGAAGTCAATCCGGCCGAAAATGCGCTCGCGCATTTTCAACACTGACGTAAATCACCCTTCATACCCGTTTAAAAAGAAAAAGGCAATTCTTTTGAGAATTGCCTTTTTTACATTTCGGATAATTTTGAATTGCAGGGCTCCAAAATCAAGATTGACGCCTATTTTAGGCATCAATCCGGGCATATTTGGCATTTGCTTCAATGAAAGCCCTTCGTGGAGGCACTTCATCGCCCATCAACATCGCAAACATGCGATCGGCTTCGGCCGCATCTTCAATGGTTGCTTGTTTCAGAATACGGAATTGAGGATCCATGGTGGTTTCCCACAGCTGTTCGGCATTCATTTCTCCCAAGCCCTTGTATCGTTGTACTTTTACAGAATCGTCATCTTCTTTGCCTCCCGAGAATTCAAGTTGAGCGGCCTTTCGGTCTTTATCATTCCAGCAGTAGCGCTGGTTTTTTCCTTTTTTAACCAAATACAGCGGAGGTTGAGCGATGTAAATATGTCCTTTAGCAATGAGTTCGCGCATGTACCGGAAAAAAAACGTCAGAATAAGCGTGGTAATATGGCTTCCATCAATGTCGGCGTCACACATGATAACGATTTTGTGGTAGCGCAATTTTTCGGTATTCAACACCCGATGCCCTTCATCGTTTTCCGAAATGCTAACGCCAAGGGCCGTGAATATGTTTTTGATCTCTTCGTTTTCGTAAATTTTGTATTCGAGTGCCTTTTCCACATTCAAAATTTTACCGCGCAGAGGCAAAATGGCCTGAATATTCCGGTCTCTGCCCTGTTTGGCAGTTCCGCCTGCAGAGTCACCTTCGACCAGAAAAATTTCGGAATCGGCCGGGTTTCGGCTGGCACAGTCGGCCAATTTACCGGGCAATCCGCTACCGGTAAGCGCCCCCTTTCTTTGCACCATTTCACGGGCTTTGCGGGCAGCATTCCGGGCAGTAGCAGCAAGTACAACCTTGTCAATGATGCGTCGGGCATGGCCGGGATTTTCTTCCAAAAAAGTTTTCAAAGCATCACCTACACAGCGGCTTACAATGCCGGTTACTTCCGAATTACCCAACTCGCCTTTGGTTTGTCCTTTAAATTGGGGCTCCGGAACCTTTACTGAAACCACAGCCGTAAGTCCCTCCATAAAATCTTCACCCGATATAGGGAAGTTGACTTTCTTAAAAAATCCGTTGTCGTCGCCGTATTTTTTAAACTCTCGGGTAAGCGCGCGTCGAAAACCGCTTACATGAGTACCCCCATCACGTGTATTGATGTTATTTACAAAAGAAACAACGTTTTCCGAGTAGGAAGTATTATAAGTCACCGCAACCTCCACATCTACGCCTTCCTCCTGGGCGGTAATGTATATGGGCTTTTCAATGAGTTTGGTTTTGGATTCATCCAGGTACACGACAAACTCTTGCAACCCACCTTCGGAAAAGAAATTTTCGGTTTTGAATCCACCAGCCTCATCCGGTTCGCGCTCGTCAACCAATTGGAGCCGCAAACCTTTATTCAGGTAGGCCAATTCGCGCAGGCGGTGCGCCAAAACATCAAACTTGTATTCGCTGGTTTCAAAAATTTCGGGGTCGGGCAAGAAGCTTATGGTTGTACCGCGGTCGTTGGTATCGCCTATCATCCGCACATCGTACTTGGGTTTGCCCTGGCTGTACTCCTGTTCGAAAATTTTGCCTTCCCGGTGCACCTCGGCACGAAGAAACACCGACAATGCATTTACACAGGAAACGCCTACCCCATGCAAACCACCAGATACTTTATAGGTGTTCTTATCAAATTTGCCACCAGCATGCAATACGGTCATTACAACTTCCAGAGCCGACTTTTGCAATTTCTGGTGCATACCTGTTGGAATACCCCGTCCGTTGTCAATCACAGTAATGGCATTGTTCTCATGGATTTTAACACAAATGTCTGTGCAAAAACCGGCGAGATGTTCGTCAATGGAATTATCCACAACCTCCCATACCAAGTGATGCAAACCTTTCGTATCGGTGCTGCCAATGTACATGCCCGGGCGCTTGCGTACAGCCTCCAACCCTTCCAATGCGGTGATGCTGCTTGCGCCGTAATCGGAGCCCTGCTTTTCTTGATCTATTGCTGAAATTTGCTCGTCTTTCATAGGGGGGCAAAATTAAGTTTTTTTTGGCTTTTTTGAAAATGAATTATGCCCGATTTTAGCACTTACAAGAAAAGGTATAAACTTTTTTAAAACTTTGATCTACATGATTTTAAGTATTTACATCACCTACTTTGCCAAATAAAAGAAGGCAAGTTGATTCGTTATCGAGATCTGTATTTGAGGAATTGAAAAAATACCATAGAATTACCATTCGAACTGTCTCTATTCTGTCAAAAAAATCAGACGGTGCAGCTTGTTGGTTCCAAAAAATAGTCGCAACTTTGTTCCCACTATGGGAAAGCGCTCCTTTTTGATTGGTTAATTGTTTATGCCAACCAATAATACCTAAAAGGAGATTTAGATTCATGATTTCGTGGTTATTGGAAGTTCGATATGCAATGAGTTGCATATCGATTCTAGAGGTTTCGCACTTTTTTCGACCGTTTTTGTTTTGTGTCTGAAAAGTGCCTTGCCTTTTTCGCGCCGATTTCGGTTTCAATGTCAAACATTGCTGCTAAAATCGAATCGCTCACCCTGGTTAGAATATCCCCCAACCAAGCAGCTTAGGTAACACTACGCAGTTGTTCTGAATTTTTGTAATTTGTTTTATGCAAACTGCAAGAAGAGGGGCAACGACACCA
>JAGWYI010000743.1 GCA_018969455.1 Bacteroidota bacterium
AAATGCAGCATGGCGTTAAAAGATATGCCTTTCAGCATTTCGGAGGTATTAAAACAGTTTCTAAAATCTACAAATCTCGCCTATGCATATTTTAATCATAGAAGATGAGCAGGCTGCAGCGCGCAGACTAGAAAAGCTTTTGCTTGAACAAGCACCCGAAGCAATAATTGATGCCCGACTGGAAAGTGTAGAAGCAGGAATCGTATGGTTGCAACAACATCCGGCGCCCGATTTGATCCTGATGGATATCCACCTGGCTGATGGCTCGTGTTTTGAAATTTTCGAACATGTAAAGGTAAACAGCCCGGTCATTTTTACCACGGCGTTTGATGATTATGCCTTGCAGGCTTTTAAGGTAAATGCCATCGATTACTTGCTGAAACCCATCAAAAGTGTGGAATTGAACGCAGCACTTGAGAAATACCGGCGAATGCATCCCAAACAACCCGATTGGGGAACCCTGCTGGAACACATGCGCAATCAGGAACCTCAAAATTATTTGCGACGTATGCTTGTACGACTGGGAAACAGCATCAAACTCATTGACATGTCGGAAGTTTCCTTCTTTTATACCAAAGATAAAATCACATTTTTGGTTACAAATCAAACAGCCAAACGTTACCCGGTAGATTATCCACTCGACAAATTGGAAAGCCTGCTCGATCCTGCCGATTTTTTCCGGATCAACCGCCAATTCATCCTGCGCATCAATGCCATACGCGAAATGCAGCCTTATTCAAAAAGTCGCATCAAGGTAGAAACCTACCCACCATCCGACCAGGAAATTGTGGTAAGCACCGAACGCGCCGCAGCCTTTAAAAAATGGTTGGTTGGCGATTTACCCTGATTTTTTTTACAGAATTTGATTTCAAAAAAAGTAAACATTTAACTACTTCCCCTGTTTGTATAACTTTGCACGGGCAATTGTGATATTTCTTCAACAAATGTTGTTGACTAACAATGCCTTAACGTAATTTGCGTTATAACAACGTTTTGTTTAACCCGTATTTCCTTGAATTGCGATACGATGGCAATCTATTCCATCCGGGACTTGGAAAAACTTACTGGAATTAAAGCCCATACCATTCGGATTTGGGAGCAGCGTTATGGCCTGATTGCACCTGCACGCACAGATACCAACATCCGTTATTATACCGATGAAAATTTGCGCCATCTGTTCAACATTGCTTTACTAAACCGTAATGGGTTTAAAATCAGCAAATTGGCCAAAATGAAACAAGAAGATGTGGCGCATATTGTTTCGGAAATTGCGGAAAATAACGACAGCCAGAACGCGCAAATTGACGCCCTCACCCTTTCCATGATCGACCTCGATGAGGCCAATTTCGAACGTATTTTTTCTGGCTATGTGTGGGAACACGGTTTCGAACATACCATGTTGGAGCTGATTTATCCTTTTTTAGATAAGCTCAACCTCCTATGGCTCACCAACAGCATCAGCCCGGCGCACGAAAAATTCATCAGCAACCTGATCCGCAGAAAACTGATGGCCGCCATTGACAAAGAGCCTATTGCTCCAACAAAAGACGCGCATACATTCGTTTTGTATACTCCCGAAAACGAATCTCAGGAACTTACGCTTTTGTTTATTCAGTATTTACTCCGTTCCCGAAAACAGCGCGTGGTTTACCTCGGTGGTGGGGTGTCTTTGAGCGACCTGCGGGATGCATGCGACCCGCTTGGCCCCGATTTTGTATTTACAGTACTGCAGGAACCCCTGGCCCGATACTCCATTCAACAATACATCGATAATGCGGGGCATACCCTCAA
>JAGWYI010000744.1 GCA_018969455.1 Bacteroidota bacterium
TGCACAAAAGGCAACCGCCGTCCGATCCGGTCGCTCCAATTTCCAAAGTAACCTTTGCTCAATCCGGCAGTTGCTTCTGCAACACCTTCCAAAATGCCGATAAAAACAATGGAAAAACCAATGTGTTTCAAATATACAGGCATAATGGGGTACAGCATTTCGCTGGCAACATCGGTAAACAAGCTTACCAGCGATAAAATCCAGACGTTTCTGGTAATGATGGAGGCTTTTTGCATCTTATTGATTTTCAAAAAACACCCCAAAATGCCATAAAATACCCGATGGATCGTGTAAAAAACATTCTTTGCCCCAATCCAGTACCCGAATGGGCGTCAGGCGTGCGCCTGGATACCGGGCTGGCAGATCGAGCGCAACCAATTCCGACCAAAATCGTTCCACATCTTCAATTTCAAGAAACACCATTGTATTGTTTACCCAGTCGGGTACATAAGCGTTTTGGAGATAAAAACCCAAATTCCCGGTTGTAAACAACGACATTTCCGGAGAAATTTCGACTTCCTCAAAGCCCAAATCGCGGTAAAATCGCCGGGATAATTCAAAATCTTTTGCGCCTATAAACGGTCGTATGGATTGTGCCTGATGTTGCATGACCTGACGGTTGTAACGTTCCCATGAATAAAAAAAACGGAAAAGTAAGCAGTTCTTTTCTAAATCAAATGCCCTTTATTCAGGAAAATCATTTCCTTCGCAGAATCATCCTGTTATAAATCAAAGGACTATGCGAACCATTTTTGGAATAATTCTTCTGTTAAGCACCAGCATTTCCTGCAAAAAAGTCGAAAACGAGCAAGCCGCAATCATCGCGCTGTTGGAAAAAGAATCTGCTACCTGGCGCAGCGGCGACCGGGCAGCGCATGCCGCCTGCTGGCACATGCAGCCTTACAGCCGCATTCTGGTTTCAACACCGGATGGCCAAACCCTGGATGTGCCACCGCAATACATGATTGATCCGCCCGGCAATAAAATGGGCGATGGCGGAAGCGCCAAAAACGCCAATTACACCTTTAGCATACACAGAAATTTTGCCTGGGTAAGCCACGACGAAAGTTCCACCGCCCCCGATGGCAAAATCACCCAATCCTGGGAAATTCGCCTGCTCGAGAAAATTGACGGCGCCTGGAAACTGGTGGGCCAATCGATTCATATACGCAGATAGGGTAGGGATTTCCAGCCTGCTTTTCTTTTACGCCTCCCGCCGATACCGATTTTTGTAAGCCATCGGTGATAACCCCGTTACCCTTCGAAAACCCTCCCGAAAGGCTTTTTCGTCTTGATAACCCACTTTATACATCACTTCATTTACATTTTCAACGCCCAGTTCTAGGTCTTTTTTAGCCATTTCAATTTTTACCCACTGCATGTAGGAGGCCGGGGTGTGCCCGGTGGCTTTTTTGAAGCGCCGTTCAAAATTGCGACGGCTAACTGCCACCTGATCAGCCAATTCCGACACGGTGACTTTGTCGTTCCAGCGCTGTTCAATGAGCTCCTGGGCTTTTTTCACCGGTTCGTCGCTGTGTTGCTTCAAGCCGGAGAATACAAAAAATGGCAACTGGCTGTCGCGTCGGTATTCGATTTCAAAAATTTTACTGCAGGCAATCGCCATTTCCTTTCCGCCCCATTTTTCTACGAGGTATACCATCATATTGAGGTATGAAAAAGCGCCGCCGCTGCTGTACAAACCGGCTTCGTCGATGATGATCTTTTCCGATTCCAGCTGCACTTTGGGGTAACGATCCCGGAATACATCGGCATAAAGCCAAT
>JAGWYI010000082.1 GCA_018969455.1 Bacteroidota bacterium
TTCGGAGAAAGATTGCAGGCACCCACACCTGCCAATCCCATGCATATCAAAATGATGTACCGCATTTGCCTTTAAAATTTAAAATTATACGACAAGGACGCTATAATGCCAAACAAACCGCGCTCCTGGTATTTTTCCTTGCCCGTTTTTTCGTCGTACACGATGCTTATCCGGTTGGGCTGGGTGCGGTTGTACAAATTATACGCGCCTAGGTGCCATTCACCCTGGTAACGCCCGCGTTTTCGGCCTTTCAGGGAAAAATCAATGTCCAAACGGTGCGATGCATTCAAGCGGTGGGAATTCCGCAAAGGATACACTGCCAGCAAATCCAGTCCCGCATAATTGGGGTAAGGCATCACATATTTGGCGACAATGGGCGTAAAAGGGCTTCCGCTCGAATAGACCCAGGCAAAAGACAGCCCAAAGCGCCGCGTAAGATCGTAATTGGCCACAACGGAAAAATCGTGGCGCCGGTCGTAACGGGCGTAAAATGTTTCGCCATGGTTCAAATCCGGGAATGTTCGCGTGGCCCACGACAAGGTATATCCAATCCAGCCGTTCCAGCGGCCGCTGTTTTTTTGCAACAAAAACTCTATTCCGCTCGAATTTCCGGTTCCGCGCACCAGTTCCGATTCGTAATTGTCGTTCAACAGCAGGCGGGCGCCCTCCCGGTATTCAATCAAATTGTACAATTTCTTGGCATACAGTTCTACCGATACCTCAATGGCGTCTTTTTCCCCCAAATAGGTGAACCAGCCAGCACTCAACTGGTCGCTGATGCCCGGCAAAATGGTTTTGGTGACGGGATACCACAAATCGGTGGGCAATGCCAGGGACGAACTGGCCACCAGATGCAAATATTGCTTCATCCGGGCATACCCGAATTTCAGCGATTGCTTTTCAGTCAAACTGTACCGCGCCGAAAAGCGGGGCTCATAACCCAGGTAAAATTTGTCCTGCACCGCAGAGCCGCTCCAACGCAAACCAAACTGTAAACGCCATTTTTCATTCAAAATACGGTCTAAACTGGCATAAGCGCCCATTTCCTGGTTCAAAATGGGCGCATTTTTCCGTTCCTTCAACAAGTCGGAAATGGCGCCCTGAACCGAAATCAGGTTGGGCCGAAACACATGGTCGGTGAAGGATGCGCCTAACCTTACGGTCGACCGCGTGGAAGGACGGTAATCCAGATCCCATTTGGCCCCATAATCGTCTATGGCACTGCGAATCAACAAGTTGTTCCCAAAAGCCATGCCTTCAATGTTGTAGCGGAACTGGGAACGAATCAGGGTAAAATTGTGAAACAACTTCTGATTGGGATAAATGTGGTTCCAACGGGCTGTTACTGTAAAATTGCCCAGCCGGGTATCAATCCCCGTGCTCAAACCGCTCGAATCAAGGGCGCTGGCCGCCAACACATCCCGCCCGACATAGGCTGAAAGGTAAAAACGGTCGCGTTCGGAGGTTTTGTAATTCAATTTGGCGTTTAAATCATAAAAATGGTACGGAAACTTCCCTGGCGTAAGCCACTCTATGAGTTTATCTAGGTAACTGCGCCTCCCCGAAACAATAAAACTGCCGCGCTTGCCCGCCAAAGGACCTTCTATGGTCAAATTGGAGGCAATATTACCTATACTTCCCTGACAATTAAAGTGTTGGTCGTTCCCTTCGCGCATGCGTACATCCAAAATAGACGAAAGCCGCCCGCCATACTGTGCCGGAAAAGCGCCTTTGTAGAGTTCCACATTCTTGATGGCATTGGTGTTGAATACCGACAAAAAGCCCAAGGCATGCCCCACATTGTACACCGGGGCTTCATCGAGCAGCACCAGGTTTTCGTCGTTGCCGCCGCCGCGCACAAACATGCCCACCGTGCCCTCGCTCCCCCGTTTCACCCCCGGCATCAATTGGATGGCTTTGATCAGATCGTTTTCTCCAAACAATACGGGCGTGCGTTTTAAAAGCGCAATCGGAAGGTTCAATTTACCCATCTCGGTGGTCTTGACGTGCTCCTGGGCACGCCCGTTTGCAGCCGAAATGACCACTTGCTGCAGGATATTTTGATTTTCCGACAAACGAATATCCAATTGAAGATTGGCTTCCAACCCAATTTCCTTTTGTTGCAGCTGGTAGCCCAGGTAGGAAAAGCGCAACATAACTTTACCCGCCGGAAGGGTTATTGAATAAAAACCATAAGCATTGGTCACCGTGCTTTTGCCCGAAATACTGTCTTGCACCCGCGCACCGATGAGCGTTTCACCCGTGCCCTGGTCGTACAAATAGCCGGAAATGCTGTGTTGCTGCCCGGCAAGCCGAAGGCCGGAGAGCAAAAAAAGAACTAAAATTGGGAATAAGCGGATCATAGGCATTACAACCATTCATGGACGCGAATTTACGGTTGAACGCCGTTTCGTATACGCCGAGTTATGATTTCAACAGTTTGATGCATCGAATCTGGTTGGGGCCGCTTATTTCCAGCAGGTACATGCCTGCGCCGAGGCTGGCGGCCGGAATTTCAAATGCGGTTTGGCCGCCACCTGCCATACGCCACATTTCCCGTCCGTTCAAGTCGCGCAAAATCAATCGATTGGGCGCTTCTTCGCAACGCACATTCCACACATCCGAGGCCGGGTTGGGCCAAACCTGTAATGCCTCCCCTTTTGCCTCTGTAGCAGCCGAAGGCCCGCAAGTAAGCGCATTGAGGTATTTCCACATATCGGTGTCAAAATAAATGGGTACCTGCGACCCACCGGGTCCGACATAACCGCCGGCATCGCCCTGGCGCACTACCACCCAGCCTTTGGATGGCACAACATGAATTTTTTGATCGTTTTTACCCAAAGCAGCAAACAAATCGGGCGGCGCAGTGGTGAAAAGATCGCCCGGAAGTACCAATTGCAAACCCGGCAACATAAAACTGCCTTGCCCGTTCAGCCACCACAAATACCCGTAACTCTTGTTCAATTCCTGCGAACGATGGGTCATGTTGTAAAAATAGGTCTGATCATGCAACAGGGTATCGTTGCCCCAACGCCCGCCCGCCAAAACCAATAAACCAAAACGGGCCATGTCGCGCGCGCGGCCATACATGATGTGGTCGTACCAAATGCCCTTCATACCTGTGCGATCCAGTACATTCAATTTCGTGTATTGTTGCAGCGTTTTGCCGCTGGCGGCTTCCAACACATTGTGAATCAAACGATAAGGCGCATTGTGATAGGCCCAGCGCGTACCCGCATCTGCCTTGTATACCAGGCAGGCCGGGTCGGTGCAATTGTCGGGATCGGGTACGCCCGGGGTAGGCGCCAGGCCGTCGTCGAGCCCGGTGGTCATGGTGAGCTGATGCCGCACCTTAATCAAGGCTTCCTTGTCGGACGGGCAACTCGTCCAGCCCGTTCCCAGGTATTTGGAAACGGGTTGTTCCAATTCAAGGATGCCCGACTCCAGGGCCATGCCTGCCATAAACGCCGACAAGGATTTGCCCGCTGATGCCCAATACCAAATGGAATCCTGCACAAAAGTGCCAAAATACTTCTCCAGCACAATTTTACCATCTTTTAACAGGATAAACGACTTGGTGTGATGGTCAGACAAAAAACGATACAAACTGTCAATACGGTCTGGGCAAAAACCCAAATCTGCAGGCGATATGCTCGCCCAGGTAGTACCTGTCTTGGGTGGAAAATAATAATTTTGTGCCCGCAATTGACCCATGAAAAGTGCCAAAACGAGAACCACTAATACTTTTTGTACCTGATTCCACATAATTTGCATTTTTTTGTTCGAAAATTGGTTTGGTCAATTTGACACCTGAAACGAACCTGAAGTTTAATACCCTACCAGCTTTTACCTGAAAATAGCAAGCAATGGAAATTTTAGATGAACCACTGGATGGTTTGGGGCTCGAAGCCGGACAATGGTATTCATACGCTACCTTCCCCGAACGCGTTGCCGCAAAGATGATCGATTTTTTCATCATCGCGATTCCTTCCGTCTTCCTCCCTTTTATCTTTTGGTGGCTTTATACCGCCGTTCTGGAAAGCGGAGAAGGGAAAGCAACCCTGGGCAAACGCGCAATTGGAATCATGGTGGTAGATACCCGCGGAAAGCGCCTCGACTTCGGCCGTGCCAGCGTGCGATTCTGGGCCAATATCATCAATGTTTTCACCTGTTTCATCGGGTTTCTGTACCTGTTTTTCAACGATCGACGGCAATGTCTGCATGACCTGATTGCCGGAACCATGGTTGTGCGCAACAAGCCCATCCAACAACTTCAAACCAACAGCCAGGCAACCACACGTACCTTTGTGCGCAAAGGCGCGCAAAATGAACAAATCCGCGTCGTTATCAATCCTAAAGGCGTGTTTTTTACCCATAGCTCCGAACTCGGAACCACCGAATCACAATACACACTCGAAGAAGTGGTGCAAGGGATGGTCGATTTTGAAACAGAATTTGGTCAACTGGTCGCCGATGACATCAAGGATTTTGCCCGGAATCTCATTAATCGCTTGCGACAAAACGGATAGCATTCCCAAAATAAAAAATGCCCGCCCCCTATTTTTCTCATTTTAACAAGAAAAATAGGGGCAGGCAAATTCCAATAATATTCAAATCTCGAATGAAGTTCTTTTGCTTGGTGCCCTGAATCAGAACCTGTTATACTTTACGCCGCCAGATTTTGTGCATAACGATCTTTATATACTTCACGACGCCAGGTTTTGGGCACAGCGATCTTTATAAATCATTAAAAATCAGCGAAATCCACCCCGATTTATCCACAAAATCCGGCGAATCCTGGTATAAACAGCGCTTAGTGCTTCTCTGCATCTTTAAAAACCGGAGCCGAAATCGGAGCGCTCACACTTTTTTTGCCAAAACGATACACCAAACCCAGGTTAAAACTATAATCCGCAAATGCAGCATCTCCATGGTATGTTTTGCTGTGGTCTATTTCCTCACTCAATTTGTCGGTGTAACTCTGGGTACGATTGCGAATCAAGGCAATCGGCATGGAGAAACTCAACCCAAAATTGTTCCGGTACCAACTCAATCCAGGCTCGGTTGAAACCACATATCCCGGACGACGGAAACCATTGCTGCCGCCAATCAGGTCGTGCACGGTTACTCCTTCATAACGCAAACCCAATAACAATTGTAAATGCTGCAAAGGCGACACCCAGGATGCACCCATCCGAACCTGAAACTGATCGGGAACACTCATGTCGATCGGGGTATTGTTCGGAGCCGGAAGCTTGCGCCCGGTAGCAACACCATTGGTTTCACGGGGATTCGATAAATAAAAGGCATTGCCAAATAGGCCAAATTTTGGGGCAAACTGCCAATATCCCTGCGCCTCTAACGAAACCGCCCAACCCCCGTCTCCCAACTGGATGCTTTGGTCAACCGGCTTGATTTGGATGGCGCCGTTCTCTCCGCTGTGAAATCCATCGGTCACTTTGTAGTTGCCTGATGGGGCTTTTACACCCAATCCCATGGCAAGATTGGCTTTGTGATGCTTGTGCGGATCGAGCAACCAATAGGATGCACTCACGCGAATATCTGCCAACCCACTGGATTGGGTGTGGTAGCGATTCACTTTATCGTGTTCGTACAAGGAAGATCGATCGTTAAATGCAAATGGAAGAATGGCCGTTACACTCAATCGATCCGTAAGGCCATAGGTCACATTTAAATCTATGGCATGCGAAAGATTGATCACCTCTGTATGTTTCTCCAAACGCTCTTTCTGCTCTACATTGCCCTTAAAATGTCGAAATGAGCGAAAATAACGATAGTTGGTTCCAACCTGAAACTGACCTTTGCCCAACAGCATGGAGCCCGAAGCGCCCGAACAACTGCCCATCTGACGAATGGCAACACAGCCCTGCGCATTGGCCTGGAATGCAGTCAACAAAATTAAACTTGCAAAAAAGAAGGTTTTAGTAAAGATTTTCATGACAGACCGTTTTGTGAATAAACCCAGAAGCCATAGTGCTTTCTGTGACACAAAACTCCGTAAATTCATCTTGCCAAACATTAACAGGGCATTAGATAAACCTTAGAAAATCCTTAAAAAACTGTTTATCGCTTTATGGTCTGCCCAATAAGACAAATTTCAGGCTAAAAACCATCAATTTTCCACAAAATACATGTCAATCTCCCCTTTGTTCTTTACAGCTATCTTACCCCGATAGGTACAAGGGAAATAGGCCCGCACCACCTGATAGGCCTCCCCCGATATGTTAATCTTGCCGCCTTCTCCTGCCTGCTCTACCCGGGAAGCAATGTTTACAGTGTCACCCCAAATGTCAAAGGCAAATTTTTTCGATCCCACTACGCCCGCCACTACAGGACCACAGTGTATGCCTATGCGCGCATCATAGCGAGGCTGACCCGATTTCTCGCGATTGTCATTCCATTGATTCAACCAAAATTGCATCTCTCGCGCTGCCTCTACCATACTGCGCAGCATGCTCCCGCCTCCATCTGGCAATCCGCCTGCACACATGTACGCATCCCCAATGGTTTTAATTTTCTCCAAACCATATTTCGCAATAATCTCGTCAAATGCCTGAAAACAAGTGTCCAACTCATTGACCAATTGTTGCGGACTTAATTGCTCGGCTATCTTACTAAATCCGACAAAGTCGGCAAACAATACACTCACATCCTCAAAATACCGAGCCTGGGTGCGCCCTTTCGATTTCAACTCGTCGGCTACCAAACTCGGTAATATGTTCAACAACAAATTTTCAGATCGCGACTGTTCTTCTCGAATCACTTTGTTCATCGCCTTTAATACCGCCGCATTCTGGCGCGCCCGGAAATAACTCCAGGTCGCCCCCGCAGCCAATACCAACAAAATCGCTATAATTAAATAGTTGAATTTCCGATTGCTCTCCGCCTCCCGCAAGGCCAAATTCCAGTTCGAAACCTCCAGCGAATCTAAGCGGGCACGGTACATCATGGAGTCAAGTACCTGGTTTTTTTGAAGCAACATCAGCTCGGTTTTCATTTGCGTTTCCGACATCTGGCTGATCCTATTCTCCTGCTGTTGGAGCAAAGCCTGAAGCGCCTGGCTTTCTTTCAACCAGCGCTCTTCTTCTGCCCGATTTTTTTGCAGCGAATTACCGGCCGATAAATTGTTCGGATTTGGTGTGGAAGGAACTGGAACACCCGGAGAACCGGAGGGGATCGATGGAGCCGAAGGCACGCCGCCGGTTTGAAGGCGTACGATTTCAGCATCAATTTGGGTAACTTCCTCTGTGCGACCGCGCCGGTCGGCCAATATGCGCAAATTTTGAAGGTTGTCAAGCATCAACGCTTTGTTTGTACTCCCCAATTTGCGCAAAATTTCGTTGCTCTTGGAAAATTTCGGACCCGAACGGTCTCTCCCAAGAAATCCTTTTCGCCCCTGTGCCATCAAAGCCTTCCCCTGGCGATTGAGGGCCGTTGCCAACCAATCGCGCGCCTGCAACTGCTGGGCAATTTCTTCCGCAGATTCAGCCGCCTTCTCAGCGCCCGCATAGTCGCCCTGTTCCATCAGGGCATCTGCAAGCGCAATGCTTTTTTCAGCCTTCCAAATACCCGTGCTGCTTGCAACAGCTTGCTCTAATTGCTGAATGCGCGTATTTTGGGCATGCCCCAACAAGCCAGCCAACAGGCAAATACATAAAAAAATAATCGTACGAAGTGTTTTCATCATGGTATGGATAATAAAAAGATGCCCCTGAAAACATCCTTTGATATTCAAAATAGGATCTTTGAAAAGCCTTGATGCAAATACATCCAAAAATACGCAAGGGAAAACGCCCCCAAAAAACAACACCGAAAATACACTCCATAATACCTCCCATTGCGCGCCTCCATCACCCGAGCCATTCCTGCAACCTGCACGGCGTCGCTTTTCTCACTTAAGCGTGGTAAAGATACCAGCAAATAATCTGCCATGTTTCCTGAACTGAATATTAAATTTGCCGTAAATTTTGGAACGTTGCAAACAACCCACAGGATTCAAATGTCATCCAACTGTTGTACCTGAATGCAGTAAAAAAATCAAACAAACCAAGTTCCATTGTATGCGAACTCGGATGTTAAACCCAACCCTGCAATGCCCCATCCCAAATACTTGGTTTTTATTGTTTTGTGCTTTTTGCCCGAATTAATCCTGGCCCAAAGTGCGTCAATGTCGCCCTGCGATACCCTGTTCCTCCAAAATGGCCAAATCGTACCCGTGGAAATCGTTTTTATCAACCGCGATACCTTGAAATATTATTTGTGCAATGACGCCTCCCTCAACTTAATTGCAATCCCAACCCACCAAATTGAACACATCGCCGGAGCGGCCCCGTGGAACGCCTCATTACCTGAAAAAGACCCAAAAAACACCGCAATTAATTCCTATTCAAGCCCTTATTCCGAAACAGATTCCACAAGATGGGATAAAATTATTTTTAAATCAGACTACCGCGAATTACGGGTGCAATTTGTCCAAAAAGACCTGATACATTATTATTTTAATGTCTATGGCCAACCCGGTAAAACTTTTCGAGCGCGGATTCAGGACGTAGATTACCTCGTCAGCGCGCATAACATTGCCAAAGCCCAAATGCAAGCATCCCAACCATCGCCCAAAACAGACATTGTGAAACGCATCCTGGAAAAAAATGCCAATTTATCCCCTGCGTCCAAATCGCCCCCTACAAGAAGTAAAATCGTTCTTGGTATAATTATCGCTACAGCAATTCTTTTGTTGGAAGGACTGTAAACCCATTTAAAACACTTCATCCCGGGAACGCACGCTACTTCCTTTAATCTATCCACAAAAAATACGCCATGCACATAAGATTGACCCTAGCCTTGTTGTTTGCCATCTTTGCACAGCTGGCACTCCTGGCCAACAACAGCCTGCCACCCGATTGTGACACCATCTATCTACGGGATGGACGCGTGTTTTCTGTCAGGATACAACATCTTTATCAGGATCAGATTCAATTTACCTTTTGCGACCATAACATTTTACAATACTATACTATTCCGAAAATAAACATCAGCAAAATCATCCTGAACAAGGGCGAAACCCGCACGAAGGAATCCCCAGAATCGCCAATTACCATCAGCCCATCCTCAGAAATTGCAGTTTTTAAACAAGACAGTGTATCCTTTTTGAAGGTTTTATACGGAATCGGAACCAAACCCGAGTACATTCGAATCCTGAAAAAAGACGCCGATACGATAGAATACGTGACTTACCTGGCGCCGGAAATCATAAAAAAAATATCGGTGCGGGATTTCGACCAAAAATTTCAGGTGGAAAGCAACTACCAAACAGAGGCTACTTTAAATTTTCCACGCGTTGTCAAAAAAACAGAACCTGCCCCAGAACCGCCCCAAAAAGAGCGACCCAGGATTTTTACCCATAAACTAGGCGACTATCTGATTGCCCTCGGCGCTTTACTGCTGATCATAGCCTTGGTGATTGCCGTAATATAAAAATTATCAGCCACCAACCATTTGACAAACAACAACTTAACACCCATGAAACTTAAATATTTTTTGATCCTATTAGGCTGTTTGCTCGAACCGCCCTTTGCTTTTTCCCGGAACAGCCCCAGGCCGGTTTGCGATACCCTGTTTTTAAGGGATGGGCGTGTTTTGCCGGTTCATGCCTGGGTGATGGATAAAGTTTACATTCAATTTAGCAACTGTGGCGGCGACGACAGCACCCTTTACAAAATTCAAAGAAAAGATGTCCTGGAAATTCGCCCGGCTTACAGCAATGCCTGGTTGTACAATGGCCGTAAATACCATAAAACAAGCAACCGCGGGCGCGTACATTTATACAACCCACGAGACACCGAAACGGTGATCGGTGATTTTCTGCGCATCAAAAGAAAACGAACAAACGTTAACGTACTGCATACAGACGGAAAATATTACTACCAGGAAATAAACAAACCGGATCACGTGCAGCAGGTTCTGATAAATGACGCCAAGCGCCTGGACAGAACGCTCAAAAACAAAAGGAGACCCATAAAGCAGTTCATCGCCATTGTCACATTTATAGCGGTAGGAACAGCAGCGCTCTTTGGTGCACTCGTTCTGATTTTTTTGGGCCTGGGTGAAGGCGGCGATTGATTTGCACGATTTAAAAAGAATAACAGGTAAAAGATAGCTCATCATGCTAAAATTGCATGTTCTGTTTGTAAAATTCAGGATATTGCACCAGGCAAATCATTATTTCAATATCTTTGGCAGATCCAGACAACATCTAAGGATGATCTGCCCCCTAAATCAAACACCGAAATTCACCATGCCCTTCAAAATTGCCCTGACAGTTCTCGTTTCCACCTTTATAATTGGTTCAATTCAGGCAAGCACCAAGCTGCCGCCAGATTGCGATACCCTGGTACTTAAAGACGGAAAAATATTGCTGGTTAACATTATCGCCCTGAACAAGAGCATTGTTCAGTTTAAACACTGCAATGGACGAGATACCAGCTTCACCTTTGAAGTTGAATATCAAAATGTTGCCCGCATCGCTACCTTGAAATCCAAATTTAATTCCAAAAGCACGGTAGTGCTTGACAATATGCAAGGGAATGATCTTTGGAGCACCTTGAACGCCAAAAATCATTCCCATACCCGGGAAGACATAACCATCCCAGACACAACGCAGAACAAAAGAATTGTTTTTAAGCCAGACGTTAATTGCGACTTGATGTTTTTTAAAAAGACCCAAAAAGAATTTGAGGTAAAGCTGATTAAAGAAGACCTGGTCAATTATTATTTCACATTCTGCAATGAATCAGACAAGATCCACGCAGTACCCATCAAAGATGTAGATTTTTCCTATCGCTACCACGCCGGAAATCGTATAATCAGTCAGGATCCCTGGAGAGAAATTAAACTGGGCTTGTATGCAGTCTTGATCTCTGCCGGCATTATTGCCGGAATCATATTGGTTGCAGCAGGCTTATCGTTATTATGATTTCCGGATATACTTCATGCTGCCAGGTTTTGTGTAAAACGATCTTTATAAATCACCATAAATCAGCGAAATTAACCCTGATTTATCCACAAATTCCTGCGAATCCAGGAATAAAACCCAATTTTGTTCTGCCTTATCCAAACTTGCCTGTTTTCAGGTCTTAAATCTTCAAACTTTCATTTCTGCAGACTCAAATAGGACAAAAAATGAAAACCAAATTTATACATATATCGTCTGTTTTATTTATATACTTGCTCATTTCCGCGCC
>JAGWYI010000745.1 GCA_018969455.1 Bacteroidota bacterium
TCATACACGAAACAGCGTTTTTCAACATGAACACTGGGCATGACGCACTCTCGGCAAAAGTACTGGAAGGCAACACCTTGCGGGTCGAATTCGAACAATGGGGTAACTGGTGGTGGCTTTCGGGTTTGGGCGCCAATGACTACGAAACCAACGATTTTGCCATTGATTTTCAAGATAAATGGTATGACTTGCGCTTGAAACGCCTCAACCCGGAGGCTGTGTACATTTATCAGTCGGGCGACCATTGGAAAACCCTGGAAATGCCCAAAAGGTAATTTTATTGGCAAATACAGCATAAATGCAGAAATTTTCCGGGCATTCCGCATCTTTGCGGCTGCTCATCCTGTAAACACAAACAGCATGCAAGAAGATTTATTTAAAAGACTGGTTTCGCACGCGAAAGAATACGGATTCATTTACCCTTCCTCTGAAATTTATGAAGGCCTAAGCGGTATTTATGATTACGGTCCAATGGGTGTAGAATTGAAAAACAACATCAAGGAATACTGGTGGAAATCTATGGTACAAATGCATGAAAATATTGTAGGTATTGATTCTGCAATATTTATGCATCCTAAAATATGGAAAGCGTCGGGCCACGTCGATGCTTTCAACGATCCGCTCGTCGACAACAAGGATTCCAAAAAACGCCACCGCGCCGATAACCTGATTGAAGCAGAGATTGATAAAATGCTGGCAAAAGCCAACAAGGAGGTGGAAAAGGCTGCCAAGCGCTTCGGCGATTCTTTTGATGAAAAAATGTTCCGGGAAACCAACCCCCGCGTTTTGGAATATACCCAAAAAGCCGATGCCATTGAAAAACGCTTAGCCAATGCCCTCAAACAGAACGATATGGCCGATATCAAAGCCATCATCGACGAGCTGGAAATCGCCGACCCTGATACCGGTTCCCGCAACTGGACGGAAGTGCGGCAGTTCAATTTGATGTTTTCCACCCAGATGTCGAACATCGCCAGCGAAGATGGCAAATTGTACCTGCGCCCGGAAACAGCACAGGGTATTTTTGTCAATTTTTTAAATGTACAAAAAACGACCCGCCAAAAAGTGCCTTTCGGAATTGCACAAATCGGAAAAGCCTTTCGAAATGAAATCATTGCACGCCAGTTCATCTTCCGCATGCGCGAATTTGAACAAATGGAAATGCAGTTTTTTGTGCGCCCGGGCTCTCAGAAAGAATTTTACGAACAGTGGAAAGCTAAGCGAATGGCCTGGCACCAACGCATCACCCCTGCCGATAAACTCAAGTTCAAAGACCACGACAACCTGGCCCATTACGCCGATGCTGCAGTGGACATCCAGTTCGAGTTTCCTTTCGGCTTCAAGGAACTGGAAGGCATTCACTCCCGAACGGATTTCGACCTGAATGCCCATTCCGAACATTCCGGCAAAAAAATGCAGTATTTCGACCCCGAACTCAATGAAAGTTACGTTCCCTACGTGGTTGAAACTTCCGTCGGCCTCGACCGCATGTTCCTGAGCATCCTGAGCAATGCCCTGGTTGATGAAACCGTTCCCGATGCCCAGGGCGAAGACAGCACCCGCACCGTGTTGCGCATCCCGCCTGCGCTTGCGCCCGTGAAATGCGCCGTGCTCCCGATTGTGCGCAACAAAGAAGATCTGGTGGAAAAAGCCCGGGAAGTACACAGCCGCCTGACACCCTATTTCCTGTGCCAATACGATGAAAAAGACGCCATCGGTCGCCGATACCGCCGCCAGGATGCCATCGGAACGCCCTATTGCATCACCATCGACTTTGAA
>JAGWYI010000083.1 GCA_018969455.1 Bacteroidota bacterium
TCTATGAACCGCAGTTTGGTGATTTTGAATATTTTATTGGCTTTAGGGCTGGGATTGTTTTTCGTCTCCTCGTTCAAGGGGGAGGGTGGCGGACCGGAGCAGCGGGTACGGTCGTTGGATTTGAACAAAAAGTTCAGTTTTTGCGGGGAGAACTTTCCGACCGATAATTTTGACGTGCATCAAAGGCTTGATGCGGAGTTACTGCGCAACGTCTATTTTCATTCTCAAACGATTTTGGCCATTGAACGCGCGCATGCGATTTTCCCAATTATAGAACCCATATTGAAAGAGGAAGGAGTTCCGGAAGATTTAAAATACCTTGCGGTAGCCGAGAGTGCCTTGTCGAATGCGGTTTCTCCGGTAGGTGCGCGTGGAGTATGGCAATTTATGAAGAGTGCGGCAGAAGAATACGGTTTAGAGGTAAATGACGAGGTGGATGAGCGCTATCATCTGGAAAAATCGACTCATGCTGCTTGTAAGTTTTTGAAAGCGCAGAAGGACAAACTAGGCACATGGGTTTTGGCTTCTGCAGCGTACAACGGGGGGCCTGAGCGGATTATGCAGGAAATGAGTAAACAGAGGGCCAAATCCTTTTTTGACTTAAACCTTGCTGCAGACGAAACCATGCGTTATCCTTTTCGGATTATGGCCATCAAAGAAGTAATGGAGCATCCGGAGGATTATGAGTATTTCATTGATTCTGAGCACATGTATGCTCCTTTGACAGATTACAAGGTGGTTAAAATAACAGGTTCTGTACCCAGTTGGGGTGAATTTGCCCAGGTACAAGGTACCAGTTATCGGATGTTGAAGTTGTACAATCCCTGGCTTATAGATGGGAAATTGACCAACAAGGCGGGTAAAACCTATGAAATCAGGGTACGCAAATAAGCCGTTTAATTGGGCATATTGCGAAGTTTTTCCATTTGTCGGAGGTGAATCACACCATCCTTAATTTCGACGAGTCCTTCCGTTTTGAAATCGGTGAGGGTTCGGATGAGTGTTTCTTTGGCTGTGCCTGCCAGGGCAGCGAGGTCTTCTCGGAGCAGGCTTATTTCCTGGTTTCCCTGGTTGTGCAAGTAAATTAGGGCCGTAGCAGTGCGTCGGCGTACCGAGTTGTAAGCAAGATCAAGGAGTTGTTGTTCGCGTTCGGCGACATGGCTTGCGAGCATTTTCAGAAAACTGCTGGCTACGTCGCGGTTGCTGTTGAGCAGGGCATTAAAATCGTCGCGTGGAATAAGGCGGATGTTGGTATCTTCAAGCGCAGCGGCGCTTTCGGGGTAGAAGTCATTTTTCAGCAGGGCAAGGTAGCCCAGGAAATCGCCTGTTTTGGCTACTTTTACAATCAATTCACGGCCGTCTTCGCTGGTTTTAAATACTTTTATTTGTCCACTTTCCACATAATAGAGCCAGCGGGGCGTTTCACCTTCTTTAAAAATCAGATCTTTTTTGCGAAAATGGCGACTTTCGCGGTTATTGGAGAGCGAATGCAGCAGTTCGGTTGCTTTGGCTTCATTGATAAATGCTTCAAGAGCGCCGCCTGAGTTTTGGCTTGCAGCGCGGAGGCGTTCACTTTTTTTCAGGCGCGCTTCAATGGTTTGCATCAATTGTTCGTCATCGAACGGTTTTACGATGTAATCATCTGCGCCCAGTGACATACCGCGTCGGAAATCTTCCTTTTCACTTTTTGCGGTAAGAAAAACGAAGGGAATATCGGCAGTTTTTTGATTTCTTCCCAGGATATGCAATACGCCAAAACCATCGAGTTCGGGCATCATAACATCGCACAAAATCAGGTCTGGAAGTTCTTGCAGTGCTTTTTCGACGCCAATTTTGCCGTTTTCAGCGGTGAGGGTATGGTAATTGCCCAGTTCGAGAATTTCGGCCAGATTTTCACGTACATCTGCATTGTCCTCAATAATGAGAATTTTTTTCATATTCCAAAGATGCTAGTGGTGTTGCAATTTCGGTCGCAAGATAGAAAGTATTACAATGAAAAGCGCAGGCTAAATGTGGTACCGCTGCCTTCTTTGCTTTCGAAAGAAATTTCTCCGCCCATAATTTCCATGTATCGGCGGACGATGTTCATGCCCAGGCCTACGCCCTGGATATTGGTAACATTGCTGGCTCTGAAAAAGCGGTCGAAAAGGTGTATTTGGTCATTTTCCGGTATGCCGAGTCCTTGGTCTATCACATCTATACTCAAGTTTCCGGGTTCCAGGCAAACATTAAAAAAGATGTTTTTTTCGGAGTATTTGATGGCATTGGAAAGCAGGTTGTAGAGTACATTTTTGAGCAGGCGTGGATCCATATAAACGGTGCGCATATCGCCATCGAATTGCAAAAAGATGTTTTGACCATTTTTAGCCAGTCCTTTAATTTCCTCAATAGTTTCGTAACAAAAGCTTTCCAGATCGAACCATTCGGGGTTGTTGATGATTCGGCCTTCTTCCAATTTGGTAAGAGAAAGGAAGTCGTTCAGGATGCTGGTTAAGGTATTGATGGTAGTACGGATTTTTTCCAGGTGGAAAAGTTGTCGTTCTACATTGTTGTTTTCGGCATACCTGCGTACGAGTGCAGTTGAAGAAAGGATGGTTGCGAGGGGCGTCCGGAATTCGTGACTGGCCATGCTCACGAAGCGGGATTTTAGTTCGCTCAATTCTTTTTCTCGTTCCAGGGCTTGCAACAGTTCGTCTTGTTTTTGGTGCAGGGCGTTTTGTGCTGTTTGACGGTCATGTACTTCCCGCTCGAGTTTTTTATTGGAGGCCAGCAGGCGGTTTACGACATCGGCGAGTTGTTCGGTTCTTTCACTCACTTTTGCTTCCAGGGCAGCATTGAGTTGTTTGATTTCCAGTTCGGCATTTTTCAATTCGGTGATATCATGAACAAAACCGGTAAATACGGTTGCGTCATGAATTTTGAACTCACTGACACTGAGCCAAAATGGGAAGCTTGAACCGTCTTTACGCAAACCCTGCACTTCCCTTCCGATGCCGATGATTTTTTTGTGGCCGGTACTCAGGTATTGCGAAATATAGCCATCGTGTGCCTCCCGGTGAGGGTTTGCCATTAATTTATGTACCGGATACCCCACCAGTTCTGCTTCCGAGTATCCAAAAAGCCGGCAGGTAGAAGGATTTACCGATTCGATGATGCCCTTTTGGTTGATAACGATGATGCCGTCAACAGCCGTTCCATAAACCGCTTCATACCGTAGTTCAAGTTCTTCCCGTGATATCGATTCCATGCCACCAAATTAGAATAAAAATTTGAATTATTGTGTGATAAGGAAAGTCACTTTGCGTTATGATTGGGGTCATTCCAATAAAGTGCCCAAACATCCATTTTTGCATCATCACAAAATTATAAACCTGTCAGCATTATGAACTTGTTCGCACCTGTTTCTTCTATTATGTCCAAAAATCTGTACACGGTAAGTACAGAGGACACACTTTCTACCGTGAAGGAAATTTTTGAAACCCATTCCATTCACCATATTCCCGTGGTTCATGTACGCCAATTGGTTGGCATGATCAGCAAAACGGATTTTGAGCATTTTATGGGCGGTATGAGTCATTTTAAGGATGATCAATTTGTAAATGAGCATCGATTAAACCATGTAAAAGCGAGTGAATTGATGGTAAAGCGTTTGGGTAAGTTAGAGCCGGATGATCGGATAAACGTAGCGATTGAAGTTTTTTGTAAAAACTTGTTTCATGCTTTGCCCGTTGTTGAAGCCAACGGCGAGTTGGTGGGTATGGTGACGACCTTCGACATATTAAAGATGCTTCAGGCAGAAAAACCAGAACATCCAGAAGAAGTGTACCAATAAAATGCGTGCTCAACCTTGCAAGTAATTGGTTCACCGCAAGTAATTTGATCATGACAATAAAAATTTTAGGCATGGGCGATATGAAAACAAGGGCATTAAGAGATAATCTTGATGCTGCGCTCAGCCAATATCCGATAAATGGGAAAATTGAAGAGGTTTCGGAGTATAACCGAATCGCTCAATCTGGCGTAACTGAAACGCCTGCGCTGTTGTTTGACAATCAAATTATTTCAGAAGGTGTTGTTCCGAGTATTGAGGCCTTAACCAAGCTATTGCGAAACCGATTTTTGTACAAGTCGAAGTTATATCGCTTAAACAAAATTCTGATTCCGGTAGATTTTAGTGTGGCATCAGAAAATGCCATGCGCTTCGGCTGGGAGCTCGCCCGCGTGTTCAATGCGAGCATTGACGTGGTACATGCCATGGAAGGTGTTTTTGAAGGGAACTCTCTGGCGCCTTCGGGATTTTTGGAGCATGAAATAAAGCGGACCCAGGATACCTTACAGGATTTTGTAGCCGACATGTTTCAACAGTATTTCCCGAATGAAAAACCGGTTCCACCTATACCGGCTGGCCCTGGTGAAATGGTCAACCAGGATTCATTGTATAAAATTCAGGCAAAAGTTGAATTTGGTTTTCCCGAAGTGGTTTTGGAAAAATTGACACAGCATTACGATCTGCTCATTCTGGGCACCAGCGGCAAAAGCGCCTTGACGACACAATTGATTGGTTCTGTTAGCCTCGAACTTTGTCGGGAAGCCCATTGTCCGGTTTTGTTAATCCCGCCGGGTAGTCTGTTTACAGGATTTAAAAACATCTTGTATGCCAGCAATTTTGAGAGCAACGATCCGGAAAAAGTGAAGCAAGTGGTCGCATTTTCCAAAAAATTTGATGCTCAGTTACACTTTGTACATGTAGGAAAAGTGCAGGAGCGCGGAGAAAAACTGGAACGTGCACTGTTTGAGGTAAATTACAAGTACAGCGATCCGGAAAAACCATTTATTTTCCAGAAAATGATTGGCGACGATGTAACAGAAAAATTGCATGAGTATGCTTTTTATCACAAAACAGACCTGTTTGTGTTTGTTACGCCGCGGCGTGGATTTTGGCAGAATTTGGTGCACCGAAGCAAAACAAGGGATATGCTGCTCAACACCCATACTCCGGTATTGGTGGTGCACCAATTCAACGATTTGGTAAATAATTAAAGGGTAGAGGGGGGATTTTGCCCTGAATGGGAAATATACCAGGATTTGCCGGATTTTGTGGATAAATCAGGATGAATTTCGCTGATTTATAATGATTTATAAAGATTGTAATGCACAAAATCTGGAGGCGTAAAGTATAACAGGCCAAACAAAGGTCCTCGAGCCTATTGAAAATATAATTCTTGCTGTGGCTAGTTGCTCCGGTGGTTTGTTGAAAAGATGAACCGCCGGATTTTTTATTGCCCCTAAGAAACTGTTTTAAAACAATTTCTTAGGGGTTATTTGGTGATAAGTGCCCGGTTTTACAAATCCATCAGAAGCGTGATTGGGTCTTCAATCAGGTTTTTCACTTTAACCAGGAAGGTCACAGACGTTGATCCGTCGATTACCCGATGGTCGTAGCTCAAGGCGAGGTACATCATTGGGCGGATTTTAATTTCGCCGTCTACCACAATCGGGCGATCCTTGATGGCGTGCATCCCTAAAATGGCGCTTTGGGGCTCGTTGATGATGGGCGTACTCATGAGGCTGCCGAATATACCGCCATTGGTAATGGTAAAGGTTCCTCCGCTCATTTCATCGAGTGAGAGTTTGCCATCGCGTGCTTTGCTTGCAAGGTCTTTCAGTTTGAATTCGATGTCGCTGAATTTCAAACTTTCCACATTTTTAATGGGAGGTACCACCAAGCCGGTAGGGGTACTGATTGCAAAGCTGATGTCGGCATATTGGTGGTAAACAATGTCGTCGCCATCGATCATGGCATTTACATCGGGCATTTCAAGCAAGACTTTGGCGCATGCTTTGGCGAAGATGGACATAAATCCCAGTTTGATGCCGTATTTTTTAACGAAAGCATCCTGATATTTTTCCCGGAGTTGCATTACCGCAGTCATGTCTACCTCGTTGAAAGTAGTGAGCATAGCGGTGTTGTTTTTGGCGCTAACGAGTCGTTTGGCGATGGTGCGACGCATGCGCGTGAGGCGTTCTCGGCGTTCTTCCCGGGAGAAAGAGGGTGTGGTAGATGTTGGCGCAGCGGGGGGCGGGGTGGTAGTAGGCGTTTTTTCGGGGCTTGTTGGGGTATTTGGCTTGGATGTTACTGCTTTTTCGGCATCTTCCTTGGTAATACGTCCGTCGCGGCCGGTACCTGAAACCTGATTGGCAGGCACATTTCCTTCTGCCAGAATTTTGGCTGCAGCGGGCGAGGGCGTTCCAGTGGCATAGTTCGTGTTGCTGTTGCTTGCAGGTGTGCTGGCCGGTTCAGATTTTGGGGTTTCTGTTTTAGGCGTTGGTGTGCTGCTGCCAGCGGCATCGGTGTCGATTTTTGCAAACACTGCTCCAACGGCGAGGTCTTCACCTTCTTGAGCAATCCAGGTGAGCACTCCGGCAGAGTCGGCAGAAAGCTCCTGGTTGGCTTTTTCGGTTTCAATCTCGCAAAGTGGTTCGTCCATCGATACTTGGGAACCGTTTGGTTTGAGCCATTTAGAGAAGGTAACACTTGATATGGATTCCCCCAGGTTGGGTATTTTTAATTCAATTACCGGCATTTTCCAGTGTCGTATAAAGTGTTATAAAATGTTGGGTATGCACGCAAAAGCGGGCAGCGCAAAAGTAGGCTTTTCGAGGCAAATTAGACAACTGGAAAAGCAAGGCAATGAAATAAATTAACCCGCTGGTATTAGTCTCAATTTGGTTGAGCCAATTAATTGCGCAGTTGCAACAGCAAATTGTTCAATAGAATAGCGTCATCGGGGCTCAATCCGCTTTCGTAGGGTGATTGATTTTGCCAGTTTTGGTCGATGTTATTTAACAATGCATGTCCGGCGTCGGTGAGCAAAATTGCACGGGCTCTTCCGTCTTTATCTGAAGGAAGGCGTGTGACCAGATTTTTGGCAATCAATTTGTCGATGATTCGGGTGGTGTTTGAGCTTGGGTCGGGCATTTTGAGTGTAATTTCCTTAACCATGATACTGCTTGGAAATTGCCCAAAAACGATGCGGAGTACATTGTATTGTTCGAATGTGAGGCCAAAGGCTCTCAAACGCGTGTTGACCCGGTTTCGGATCCATCCGGCACAGAAAATGATGTGGAGTTGGGCTTTTTGGATTTCGTTGATAAAACTCGAAGTGTTTAATTCTTCTTCGATGCGCATGGGTGTGTAAATCGGTTGGTGTTGGATAAATCGTTTTTCCAGGATTAACCAACGGAATCAGCGTATAATTGGCTCTTTGACGCCTAAAAGTTGCTGTTTCCGGTGCAATTAAGATTACACAGCGCGTTTGGATGCAATATTATTTTTTATAATTGAATTTTAGCATCAATCCTTCATTTTTTTTGCCCTCACTGCTTAGAAATAAATTGCCTGCGGGGTCGAAAGCGATTCCCTCGGGCTGTGGCATCAAGGATTTGTTGAGGCGGGCAGCATGTCGGATGCCGCCCGAGTCATGATCGAGCACAACCAATCGTTTCAATGCGGTTGAGATTACGTACACATCGTGGGTTTTGGGATGTACAGCAATGCCGGATGGGCTAAAATGGTGCATTTTTTCATCCAAGGCATAAGGAACAAGGGCAATTACTGCTTTGGGGTCGATGGTATATATAGGTGCAGGGTTGAGTTGTTTGGTTTTCAGGTTAAACCCATACACTTTTCGGATACTGTCTTGCGTGGGATCACCTTTTGATGCCAGAAGCAACAAGTTTTTATGCGGGTCGTATCCCAAGCCTTCGAGGTCGTCTTCTTTTTTGAGGCCCGTATTGTATTCCTTCACATTGAGGTGTTCGGGTTTGCGCCAGTTTTCGATTTCAAACAATTTGCCATCGCTTTTCAAGGCAAAAAGGGCATTTCCCACCATTTCCAGCCCTTCAAAATCACCTTTACTTCGAAAAAGGATGCGGCGGGTTATTTTTCCGCCCAGTTCCCCTTGTACAAACATGATTTCGCCGCGCTCGTCGGAAATGGCACAAAACAAACCGGAAGAATCGGCATAGCTCAGCCCGGATATTTCACGAAGTTCTTCTGCCGGAAAATTGATTGTCAGGGAAGGATTTTCCAGATCATAAGGAAAAGGCTCGGCGGGGGCGCCATTTCTGCCTCCTGATGCTGCCGAGCGGCAGGCAAGGAAGGCTGTCAAAAAGAGGTACACCCATTTGATGGGATAGCGGAATAACTTGTTGGTCAAGGTCATAAAAATTGCGGGAAACGCACCCCTGAAGGCGGCATGCAACATAACGCTACCACATCGTCAGGATGTATATTTTACTCCGAAAAAACTTCAATTTCGTGGTTTTTGACCACAAGATCGGTGAACTTTCCTTTAAACCGGGTGGCTTTTACGATGTGATTATCAATCCAGTGGTAATTTCCGCCGCGGGGTTTTCCAAAAAGGATGCCATGATATTTGAAGCCGTGGCGTTTCAGCCATTCTTCTGTAACAGAGCGATGCACTTCGGTTCGGCTGGTAAAAAAGTAAATTACATGCCCTTCATCGTACCATTTATTCAGCATGGTAAGTGCATCGGGGTAGGGCAGAACCAGGCCCATGCGTTCGGGTTCTTCATTGGGGACATCATCGCAGATGGTTCCGTCAATGTCTATCAAAAAATTTTTGAGATGTCGGGGCAGAATAGGGCTGATGCGCTCGCCTTTTTCATTAAATGCCTCCTGCAAAGCGGCATCTGTTTGTTCCTGGTGTGCCATCGTGTAAGTTTTACGCAAAGGTAAGGTAAAAAACGATGTCTGGCAGGAATAATTCCGTTTCAATGGGTGTTTTTATTTTTTTAAGCATTTTTTGTGGTTTTTAAGCGAAATTTGCCGCAGAAAATTGTGATTCTTTGAGAAAATTTAACACAGAGACTGGGCAAGATGTATCCATGGCCATTCAGTGGCTTGAGGCTTTAGAGCCCGTTGCCATTCCCACGGAGACGGTATATGGCTTGGCTGCCAATGCATTGTCGGATAAGGCAGTAGCCCGCATATTTGAGGTAAAAAACCGGCCGAGTTTCGATCCTTTAATTGTGCATGTGGCATCCTGGGATCAGGCTGTAGAGCATATCGACACCTATCCTTCGGCCGCTGTGCGCCTGGCTCAGGTTTTTTGGCCAGGGCCCCTCACCTTGTTATTGCCCAAAAAAGCGCATATTCCCGATTTGGTGACCTCCGGTTTGCCCCGTGTTGCTTTGCGTGCGCCCCTACACCCGCTTACGCAAGCCCTGTTGCAACAAGGAGGTTTTCCATTGGCAGCACCAAGCGCCAACCCTTTTGGATATATCAGTCCAACCAGCGCCCAGCATGTACAACAGCAACTGGATGGCTTTATCCCTTACATTCTGGATGGAGGAAACTGTTCGGTGGGCGTAGAATCTACCATTGTGGGCTGGGAAGGACCGGATGCTGTAGTTTACCGTTTGGGCGGGTTGTCGGTTGAATCTCTGGAATCAGAAATTGGGCCGCTGAAAGTACGTTTGAATCAAAGCAGCGATCCGGCTGCGCCTGGCATGCTAAAAAGTCATTACGCACCCCGAAAACCCTTATTTTTGGGCAATTTGGCGCAGCTTGTCGAATCCCATTGGCAGGAAAAAGCCGGTGTACTCAGTTTGAAGCCCATCGCCGGATTGCCTCCGCAAATGGAAGCATTTTATTTGTCGGAAACCGGGAATTTGCAGGAAGCCGCGCGCAATTTGTTTCATGGCCTTCGGGTACTGGACGCCTCAGATGTAACGCTTATTTTAGCTGAACCTGTTCCGGCGGAAGGCCTGGGGCTCGCTATAAATGACCGCTTGCGCCGTGCAAGCATTCAATAAAAACATCAAAACATGGATAATTTGTTGCGCGTTGGCCTAATTCAAACCTCCCTGGCGTGGGAGGATGCAGATTCCAACCGAAAAAAACTAGGAGCAATACTCGAGTCCTTCCAAGGTCGGAGTGATGTGGCAATTTTGCCGGAAATGTTTACCACGGGATTTTCCATGGAAGCGGCGCGTTTGGCTGAAGCGATGGATGGTCCTACCCTGGCATGGATGCAGGAACAGGCGGCGCGTGGCCAAATGGCGGTAACGGGAAGCTTTATTTGTGTGGAAGAGGGGCGTTATTACAACCGTTTGTTGTGGGTAGAGCCCTCCGGAGCATATCATTTTTACAACAAACGCCATCTTTTCGGACTAGGGTCAGAGGATAAGACTTACCAGGCGGGCGATAAGCGATTGGTAGTCAATTGGAAGGGCTGGAATATTTGCCCGCTGGTGTGTTATGATTTGCGTTTTCCGGTATGGAGCCGAAATGCGGCGGAGGATCCATATGATCTGTTGGTTTACCTGGCCAACTGGCCACAGGTGCGCGCGCAACACTGGCGAAGTTTGCTGATTGCCAGAGCCATTGAAAATCAGGCATTTGTAGCCGCAGTAAACCTGGTAGGAACCGATGGGAAAGGACTGGTTTATCAGGGAGATTCGACCATTATCGATTTTTCGGGACAGCCGATGTGCCAAATTAGCCATTGCGAAGGGGTTTTTATTGCCGAATTATCCATGGCGGCCCTGGCTGCATACCGTAAGCAATTGCCCTTTTTAAAAGATGGCGATACATTCCGTTTACTTTAAAGAATTTTACCATTTTTTATTTCAAAAAGTTTGTTTTTTAAAATCGTTTACTACCTTTGCTCTCGCTAGGTGTTTTAAGAGGTACTCAACACCGGTTGTTCACGCTAATCCTACCCTTGAACATTCGATTTCATCACCAGCAGAACAGCCAATTAGGGTGGAGCGCCTCGGATTAATCATTTCATGACCAACGTATTGTACTCTAAAGGAAGAGTTGCATAGCAGCCTATGGCAAGCTAAGCGTTGAAACAATGCCATTATGAACGAAATACCGACACTTACACCCACACGCCCAGCCGCATTTCCCTTTTTAAGCCCTATATTAATCCTTTTGTTTTTCTTTTCCGTTGCATTTAAGCCTTCCGACCGGGTGCCTTCCAAGGCCGAGAATGCGGAGATGATGCAAATGCGGGAATATATAACCGGATACGCACACAATTTTCTTGGCCTCCGCTATCGCCATGGTGGCGTTTCACCCAAAACAGGGTTTGATTGTTCCGGTTTTACCAGTTTTCTTCTCAAAGAATTTGACATTAAGGTGTCCTCCTGTTCTGCAACCCAGTCTACCCAGGGCCTAAAGATCCCTTTGAAAGATGCCTTGCCCGGT
>JAGWYI010000746.1 GCA_018969455.1 Bacteroidota bacterium
CAATAAAAACGGCGACAGCCGTTTTAGCATCCAATCCAGCATTGCAGACGCATCCATGAACGGGCATTTTAAAATCAATTCCGTTTTCCCCCATCTGGTGCAAATGTTTGCCACCTATCACCCCGAATTTGCACGGCGCCTGCATTTGACCATGCCAGACTCCCTGATACAAACCGATGTTTTTCAACTGGATATCCATCTAAAAGACAGTAAAACCCTTACACGTTTGTTGTCGGAATCTCTCGGACGACTTCAAAACATCAATTTGCTTGCTGCCGTAGATGCCCCTTTGGGAAAAAGTAAAATGGCATTGTGGATTCCTTCCATTCAATATGGGCCATTTCAGGGATCGGAAATAGGCCTGAATTGGAATTTTGAACGCGATAATGGCTCCTATTATTTCAGTATACCGCATAGCAATTATGCCCAAAACAGCAAGCTGCCACCAGTACTGTTAAAAGGAAATTTGCAACGCAATGCACTGCAATTCAATTTGTTGGCAAGAGACACTGCCAAACAATCCTATTTTATCAAAGGGATCAACCTCGATGGTGTATTATCGGTAGTTGATTCCCTTTGGCAAGTGCGTTTCAATAGTTCTCAGTTGGCCATGTTCAATGAAGATTGGGTGATCAGCGACGACAACTATGTGCGATTTGGCAAACAATTTATTGCCGCCAAAGAATTTGAATTTTTTAGCGGCAATAAACGCATTTCGCTCGATAGCTTGAACAATGGACGTGGACTGGCCTTTTCCATGACCAACTTTGACCTCGATTTTTTCAATCGATTTTTGCAGGACGCCGATTTTAAGGTGCGGGGCAAAATGTACGACCTCGATTTTCGCATACTGGATGTGTTTAACATGGAAGGCATCAGTGGATTTTTCTCCTCCGATACCGTATTCATCAATGAGCACCCTTATGGGGAAATAACGGGAAACCTGGATATGTTAAATCCTGCTGCGCCTTTATCGTGGAAAGTGTTTTTGCAAAATCAGGACCAACAATTGCGGATGGCCGGCGCCTGGTTGTCGGGTGGAAATCAGCCCATATACGTGCGCGATGTGGGGCTGCAGGTTTCTCCCGAATCCTTTGTAAATCAAGTAGATGCAAATAATTTTTCCTTAAAGGCCATCGAAATCATTGTACCGGGAATTTCGAAAACAGCAGGTCATTTTGATGCAAATGTACTGTTAAGCGGAAAACCCGATCGAATCGGGATGAACGGAAGCGCGCTCATCCGCGATGGCCAGGTACAAATGGATTACCTTAAATCCATGTATCATATTAAAAATCAGATAATTACACTATCCGATTATAAAATATGGGCCGATGGTGACACGATTTGGGATGCGACGCAAAAAAACATGGCTTTGGTGCGAGGCGGTTTAAAACATGATCATTTCAACAACTGGGTGATCGATTGCGGGATAAAGTCGAGAAAGGGCGATAATTTTATGATACTCAACACCTTACCGGAAGACAATGAATTGTATTACGGACAGGGGCTCGGAGAGTTTGAGGCTGTTTTTTCAGGCACCTTCAGCAGAACCAACATTTTGGTAAATGCAACTACCGGAAAAGACACCCGCTTGTACATACCGATTACGACAGCGGCCGACGCCCAAGAGGTTAGTTTTATTCAATTTGTAAAAAAGGAAGCCGTTTCTGCCGACAGCAGCAAATTGATTCATTCTGGAATAGGGGAGTTGAAAGGGCTCAATTTTGAAATGAATTTGAGTATGACTGATGAGGCCG
>JAGWYI010000747.1 GCA_018969455.1 Bacteroidota bacterium
AGTCGGGCATGATAAAAATAAGCGCCCAAATCAAAAACAAATAAAAAAGCGCCTTGCAGGGCTATACTGCGCCCGAAACCGTGCAAACGCGCGCTGTTTTTCGACACATTGCGCGCCCGCTCCTGCAACCAGGCCCCTGTCATCACATACCCGACATCCAATCCGGCATTCAACAGAAAGATGCGTTGTAACTTTTGTTGTGCCTCCATACTCTGCAACCAATCCAGCTGCGCAGGGTCGGTATGTGCGGCGGTCCAGATACCGGAAGCGGCCAAACCCAGGTTAATCAATCCCCAACCTACGTTCATTTGATGAAAAGCCCGGTTTTGCGGCGTTTTTGCACCTGCCAAGCCGATTGCGCCCGCCAAAACATTGGCGCTGGCCCAACCACCCAATACCCACATGGCATTCCGGGTGTGCTGCAAGCGCTCGTTGTTCCAGGCCGGTAAAGTGCTTTGTGCGCTGATTTCAAAGGCACAAAACAAACAAATCACGATGAATAATAATCTATAGCGATGCATCATGCGCTTGTTTTTAATGATTAAAGCGGGTTTAAAGCGTGGATGGATAAAAATTATTGATTTTCCCAAAATCAGAATACTGCCATTTTCACAAACATCTTGACTTGGCTATACCATGAATCAGAAAGATTTTCATAACAGATCTTAACCAATGCTTAACCCTTTAGTCCCCAACGTTTGTTTTCCGGATGCCGTTATTTTAATCAAAAAAACCACCATTTTTTAACAAATTTAAAATTAACATCTCCATGAAAACAATCCTGTTTGTTTGTGCCACCCTGTACACCACCCATCTTGCTGCCCAAACCATGCGTTATTTTGAGGTAGGCTTGCGCATAGAACCCAACAGCGAGAATTATGATGGGCGGGATTCCAGTTTTATCGTTGCCGCCAGCGACGCACTTTTGCTGGCCGAAATTGAGGCAGAATTGGCATTACCGCCTTCTGAACGGGTTAAACACATTTCTGGTCCACTGCTTGCAGGCAACGGCACATTTAACCACAATGGTAACTTTTGGTTCAATTGGCATCTGGCGCCCAACGAATGGCGTCTTTCCGATTTCAGCATCGAACTCTGCGATGGCCGCCCTTATACGGATATAGAACAAGATCTTAACTACTGGATTGGAAATGTTGGTACATTTTGTCCGTGGTCATCCTACATCAAACGGGAAGTGAGCCAGCCAGTTTCTGTTAAAGATCCACTTAAAGGTACATTTTTTACCTTGAGCATTTATCCCAATCCTGCCCGATCAGAAACCACATTTAGTTGGGACATGCCCGAGAGTGGCCCTGCAAATCTACAAATTGCGGATCGGGAAGGTCGACTGGAAATAAACATGCATTTGGGCATTTTGCCACAGGGCCCATACACCAAACCGATCTCCACCACGGCACTTACACCCGGCGTGTACGTTGCAACCATTGAGGCAAACGGCAAACGCCGCAGCAACCTCTTTGTGGTGCAGGGGGAATAATTCCATTTGCCGGAACATTTACAGGTAAAATTGGGCAAAAAAGCAGCGCAAAAATTTAATTCTCCACAAAAAATATGAATTTTGCCCAATTTTACTTATAAATAGATTGCATCTATGTCTAAATACCTGTTTTTGTTGCTGCTGCTGCTTGCTGCTAGTTTGTGCGCCCAAACGCCCGCAGCCGACAGCGCCTTCATCCGCGACAATTTCAATAAAAAAGAAGTGATGATTCCCATGCGCGACGGAATCAAGCTTTTTAC
>JAGWYI010000084.1 GCA_018969455.1 Bacteroidota bacterium
TATACTTTACGCCGCCAGATTTTGTGCATAACAATCTTTATAAATCATTGTAAATCAGCGAAATTCATCCTGATTTGCCCATAAAGCCCGGCGAATCCTGGTATATTTACACCTTTTCCAGAATTACAGCATATCCCTGCCCTACACCAATGCACATGGAGCAAAGGGCATAGCGTTTTTGCATTCGTTGCAAGCTGCGGGCGGCCGACAGTACCAAACGGGCTCCCGACATGCCCAGGGGGTGACCGAGCGCGATGGCGCCGCCGTGCATGTTGATGCGGGGATCCTGATCCTCCAAGCCCAATTGACGGGTGCATGCCAATACTTGTGCTGCAAAAGCTTCATTGAGTTCGATGATTTCCATGTCGTGGAGGCTCAAACCTGCCTTGCTTAGCGCCTGTCTGGATGCTTCAACGGGGCCAATGCCCATAATGCGGGGCTCCACGCCAACTACAGCGCTGCTCACGATGCGCGCAAGTGGCTGAAAAGCGGCATTTTCCGATCCAATAAGGAGGGCTGCCGCGCCGTCATTGAGCCCCGAAGCATTTCCGGCCGTCACCGACCCGTCTTTTTTGAAAGCCGGCTTCAGCTTGGCCAGGCCTTCGAGGGAAGTATTGGGCTTGATGAACTCGTCGTTGGAAACAATTTGAATGCCTGCTTTTCCCAAATTCAGTTCGATGGGGGCAATTTCTTCGGCAAGAATACCTGCTTGTTGCGCCGCGCTTGCTTTTTGCTGGCTCCACCAGGCGAAAGCGTCCTGATCCTCGCGGGAAATGCCGTACAGTTCCACCAGGTTTTCGGCGGTCATGCCCATCGGGTCGATCCCATATTCGGCCTGCATTTTGGGGTTGACAAAGCGCCAACCAAAGGAAGAGTCATACATTTGAGCATCTGTGCCAAAGGGTTTGGCGCTTTTGCTGATTACATACGGGCCCCGGGACATCCCTTCAACGCCACCGGCGAGTATCCACCGGGCGTCGCCCGATTCAATGGCGCGTTTGGCCTGCACCACAGCCGACATGCCGCTGGCGCACAGGCGGTTGACGGTTTCGCCTGGTACCGAGTAGGGCAGGCCGGCAAGCAGCAGCGCCATTCGGGCAACATTGCGGTTGTCTTCTCCGGCCTGATTGGCGCATCCCATAATTACATCCCCGATTTGAGCCGGATCGAGCGCCGGATTTCGAAGGAGGAGTTGGCGCAAAACGTGTGCCGCCAGATCGTCGGTGCGTACGTGTGCGAGCGCACCGCCAAAATTGCCTATGGGCGTTCGGATTCCATCGTATATATATGCTGCGTTGGCCATACCGGTTTGATTGAATGAAAATCGCTGCAAATATCATCATTGTTCCGAAGTTGCCTACCCTTTTGAAGAAATTGTCGCAAAGCGAACAATCTGATCTTTCAATTTGATCAAATTTTCATAATTGGCGTTTTAGGATGTATATCTTTGCGCGATTATGGAAAATGTAAAATGTCTGATTATTGGCTCCGGTCCAGCCGGATATACTGCCGCAATTTATGCTGCCCGTGCCGGATTAAGCCCGGTTTTGTACACGGGGCCGCAACAAGGCGGGCAATTGATTACCACCAACGATGTGGAAAATTACCCGGGCTATCCGGATGGTCGCAGCGGCCCTGAAATGATGGACGATTTTCGACGCCAGGCGCTGCGGTTTGAAACCGAGATTCGCAACGAAATGATCACCAAGGTTGATTTTACGGGTCCTATTCACAAAGTATGGTCGGAGTCGGGCGCAGAAATTCATACGCCTGCTGTAATTATAGCCACGGGTGCAAGTGCCAAATGGCTAGGCATTCCGGGTGAAGAACGACTTCAAAACAAAGGCGTTTCGGCATGTGCGGTGTGCGATGGATTCTTTTTCCGGAAGAAGGAAGTGGTGATTGTGGGCGGCGGGGACACTGCTGCCGAGGAAAGTACTTATTTGGCAAAAATTTGTTCAAAAGTGCATTTGCTTGTTCGGCGCGATGAAATGCGCGCTTCCAAAATCATGCAGCAACGGGTACTCCATACACCCAATCTGGAGGTACACTGGAATACCGAATCGGTGGAAGTGCTGGGTGAAGACGAGGTTACGGGGGTGCGCGTGCGCAACAACCAGACGGGCGAGGAGAAGATTATTGACAGCGCGGCATTTTTTGTGGCCATTGGTCACAAACCCAATACCGATATATTTAAGGGCTGGATCGATCTCGACGAGAGTGGTTACATTCTTACCCGGCCAGGTACCTCTCTTACCAAGGTGCCCGGCGTGTTTGCATCGGGCGATGCCCAGGACAAGGTGTATCGGCAGGCTGTTACGGCAGCGGGTACGGGTTGTATGGCCGCCCTGGATGCCGAGCGGTACCTGGTAGAAATGGAACTGTGATATGGCTTCGGCCGGGGCCCAGCGCCTGATCCGAATTTCCGTTTTGGGTTTGCTGAGCGGCATGGCTTTGTCCTGTCCGCTTTGGTTTCCTGTTTTATATGCACCCTTTCCCATTACCCCGATAGGGGACGGTATTCCGGAAAATCCCGTTTTGATTTCAGGATTGTCGGTTTTAATGGTATTAAACGCGGTGGCCTTGTTTTGGATGCCCGGTCAAAAAATGCTTTTGCCCGGGTTGTTCGTTCTGATTGCGTTGAATTTTGGTTTCAATTTAAACACCGCTCAGCCCTGGGTTTGGTGTTATTGGTTGTTGTTTTGGGCATTGTGGCTGGACCCCGATCCCTTATTTGCCGGATTGGTCGCTGTTTCCATTTACTGGTGGGGTGGCATTTTCAAGGTAAGCCCTTATTTTGCGGAAGACAATTTTCCCTGGTTTTGCGGAGCCTTTTCGTGGCTGGAGGGCTTGGGCAAGTTTCCTTCTCTGGGTTATGCAATTGCAGTGTGCGAGGCGCTTTTTGCTCCGGCCTTGTGGTGGATTCCGACAAGACGCATTGCCCGGGTGGTGCTTGTGTTGTTTCACCTGGGTATTGTGTTGGTGTTAAGTCCTTTGGGCCACGATTGGAACACTGTGGTAATTCCCTGGAACATAGCATTGGCCAGTTTTGTTTGGGTGGCGTTTTCCGGATCGGGGTATCTTTCGGGGCGAAGGCATGTAGGATCCTGGTTTTTACCGGGCTTGGTATGGCTGGCGCCGGCCTTCAATTTCTGGGGAATATGGCCTGATATGTTATCGTGGAAACTTTACAGCAATACGCAGGCGGAGGCGACTTTTTATACGCCCGAGCCGAAAGCGCCCTGTGCGGCGTTAGATGTAACTTGGCGTACAAATGCCTTCAATTCGGGACAGTATTTGTTGTTAGACGATTGGGCGCAGGCGCGTTTGCATGTTCCGCTGGTGGTATCTACACGGGTATTGCTGCATACCGGAAAATGGATATGCGATTGCATGGAGGAACAAAAAGACTCGGCAGGTGTATACTTGTTGCGGGTTGAGCCATGGCGCGGCGGGGAGCATGTGGAATTTTATCCTTGCAGGCAAATCCGCTAAGCGTGGCCTAGCGCATGCGCGGCGTACGACGTTTGCTTCCCGGGCGAAAGCCTTTACCGCCCATCATGCCAAGCATACTGGGGTTGTTACCGGCTTGTTGCATTTGTTTCATTTGTTTTTCGATCTCTTTTACTTGTTCTTTCAGGGCCGGCTCGGTAATTTTCAATTTTTTCAGCTCATTCATTTGGTTTAGGGCGGCCTGTTTGTTGTTTTTGGCCGCGGAAATCATCACCATTTGCATAAGGGCAGCGCCTTTTTCATTGTCGGAAGGAAGGCCCGATACAATAGCCATTTTGATCCATTGTTCGGCTTCGACGAAGTTGCGTCTTTGCAATTCGATGGAGCCTTTGGTCATGAAGTAAACCCCTTTGTAACCAAGCAGGAGTAATTTTGGGAAGAAGGTCAGTTTCAGGCGTGCTTCGGCTTGATCGAGTTGTTGTGCAGCGATAAACTGATTGGTTGAAAGGATGGTACCCAGGAGCAAGTAACCTATAAGCAAGATGGTTCCCACGAGAATAAAGGGGAAGCCATACCAAAAACCGAAAGCAAAGGATAAAATCAGGCCTCCCACGATGCCAATGGCCATCAGGGCAAAGCGTAAATAGATATTGATGGTAAACATGCAGATTCTGTTTTAGCGCAATCTTGGAAAATGGGCCCAAAAGTAATAAAGCCTGCGATGAATCCGTACACAGGTTTCTATTTTATCTATAGATTGGGAATGATTATTACAATCGCTTGAACAACAGCGGGCCGCCTGCCGATCCGACCGGTTGATACTGCAGGGATTCGCGGTTGCATTTGGTAACCACATTGCATTGGGCTCCGTATGGATCTTTTTCGGTGAAGCACCAACCATCGGCTTCGGCGCCGGGCGTTGTGGCACAGGCAGCATTGTTGCAATCAATGTTCACCTCCACTTCCATTTCGCTGCTTAATTTGCCCTCGTTGAAATGGCGCATTTTGTTCCCGAGAAACTCAATGGTGTAAGTGGAGTCCTGCAAGCTCTGCCATTTTCCTTGCAAGGTTTCGAGCAATTCGTCATTGGCGGGGCCTGCCTGTGGTTGATTGGTGGTAGCATTGGAATTGGGGTGGCGATTTCCGGAGTTGCAGGCGGTCAACAACGTCAGAATCATCCATCCGCCAATAGTTGTGATTTTTGTCATGGGATATTTCAATACAAAGTTCAGGGGCTCAAAGAAACTTAGAAAATTCAATATGATTTACTAATCAGTTGTTAATACACCATAGATTACCCATAGAATGTTATTCGATGCAATTGGCGCATTTGTGTACGGAGAACCCGTAATTTCCCCCGGGGTCGTACGTGATCGCAAGGAAATACGCTTGTTGGGTTTGTTGTAATTCCACGGTGTATTTGATGTGGTGATGGTTGTCGTAGGAGAAAGACAGGCCATTGGGCGCCAGGCTGAAGTTTTTGTGGTCGGAAAGACAGTAAGGGAAATGGTTGCTGGTATAAAGTTCGATGGCGCCGTTGGATTTGTTTCGCAGGATAAAGCTGCTCACAATGGTACCGAAATTGACATTTACCTTATAGATTCCGGTTCCGAATCCGATTCGGCGCAGGTTGGCATTCACCGGATCGCCTGTAATGGGCGGGGCCTCTGGAAACCGGGCATCGCACCAGCTGCCTTCGGCCTTGTATTCGAGTGCTTTGGGGCCGTTTGCAAATACAAAATGGGGGGTATTGCCGGCAGGAGCAGGTACGGCTTCCGATTTATTTTGGGTATCGGAATTGCAGGAAAGGATGCTGCTGGCCAAAACCAGCAGCATCATCCAGTTGCGTTTTATTATATTTTCCATTCCAGACGAAGGGTATAATTGCGGGGCGCTTCCATGAGCGCCGGGCGCAGGGTGTATGCGGTGTTGAGAACGTTGTTGCATAAAATGCTGATTTTCATCGACTTGTTTACTTTATAGGATCCGCGCAGATCCAGCAAAGTGAAGCCGTTTTTGTGTTTTTCGCGGAATGGCTTCACACCGGGCAGAACCTCCTGGAAAAGCAGGTCGATGGATTCCATATAGCTGTTGTATTGGGCAGAGACGCCGAGGCCGAATCCTTTAACCACGTATTCCACATCGCTTTTGAGGGTATTTCGGAATCGGTATTTCAGTACATTTTTGCTGGTATCAGAGGAGCCCCAATAGTTGTTTTCGGCTTTGGAAAACAATTTGTACCGAGGGTCGGTTTTGGTAAATCCGGCAAGTACAAACAATTGTCCGGGACCTAGTTTGCCTTGTCCGAGCACCGACAATTCAAGGCCCCGCACCCGGGTGTCACCCTGATTTTTGGATTGGAACACTGCGCCGTCGAGGCTGAAGCTGGCAAATACAAATTCCATCATTTGTTGGTATTCCTGCCAGAAAGCGGCCAGGTCGACGTATCCGAGCCAGGATCCGATTTTTACGCCCTGTTTAATACCGAGTTCGGTAGACCAGCCGGTTTCAGAAACCAGGTCGGGATTGGGGCCTACGCCCGCAATGGTACTGAATTTGGTGGTAATGAATTTTTCTGCAATGGTTGGGTATCGATATGCCTGTCCCCAGGATGCGCGCAGGTAGGTTGCTTTTCCGATCTGGTAATTGGCGCCCAGGCGAAATACGGGTTTGGATTCGGATGATTTGCCGTTGGGGATGGTGTCGATGGTATTGTTGGCCAGGCGAATATATTCCGGGCTGTAAATCAGGTTTTTCTCGTAACGAATTCCTGCCGACAGGTTAAGGTTTTTGATGCCGTTGTAATCGAGTTGGAGATAGGATGCCAGGTTTTCGGAGGCGTATTTCCCCCCGTACAGTTCGGCATTTACCCGGGTTCGAATGCCCACTACACCGGCGGTTGCCACCAGGCCGATGTGGTTCAACTGGCGTTGTATCTGATACTCGCCATAGTACATTTTGCTGCTGTTGCTTTGGTTTCCGCTGTTGTTGTTGTTGATCGAATAGTATCGACCGAGAAATTTGTGTCGGAAGCCTGCGCGGTCGATGTATTGAATGGAAGGGTCGATGGTATATCGAAAACGGCCTTTAGAGAAAGAGGCCGAGTTTAATCCGGGTTGAAGTGCCAAATTGGAATCGTTTCCCCAGATGAAGAAACTGCCGCTTCGTCCGAGGTTAAATGTTGAATTCAGGCCGATGGTCAGGCGATCATTTACGCGGTACCGGAAATTGGGGGTGATACGGCCGTATCGGCTGTAGGTGTTTCGGTTGTAGCTATCGCGGTAAAGGCTGTAAGCGCCCACCACCATATCGAGTTTGCCCATTTTGCGTCGGTGAACGAAGCTCGCACCAGTTTCCACGGGTTGAACAATTTCGGAGGAGTCTGTTCCCCACCATTTGGCGGAAGCATCCCTGGGTGCGCCCCATGTTTTCCCAAAAACAGCAAATTCTGTTTCAGGTTTGTCTTTGGCAAAGCCGGTACGGATGTTGATGATGCCGTTCATGGCCGAGGATCCGTAAAGTGCCGAGGCGGCTCCTTTGAGCACCTCAATTTGGGCGATGTTTTCGATGGGATAATCGTCCCAGTTGGGGTAGCCGGCATCAACTTGGAGGGCTGGAATGTCGTCAACGAGGAGTAGAACCCGGGTTCCGGCGCCATAAGAGAAGCCCGCGCCGCTGCGAATACTTGCCTGTCCGTCGAGAATACTTACGCCAGGCACCTTGGTGAGTACTTTATCGACCGAAGTGCTGTTGGTATTTTCGATCAGGCGGGGTTTGAGTACATCGAGGGAAACGGTAACTTGACCGAGTGGTTTTTCAAATTTTCCGGAAGTGACGGTAACCTGTTGGAGGAGGTTATCGGAGCTGTTGAGTTCCTGATTGAGCGTAAGGGTTTGAGTTGCTGCGAGCCGGATGGTTTTTTTGGCGGTTTCATAGCCTGGAATAGACCAGCTGATTTCATAGGCTCCCGGGGGCAATTGGAATTGGTAGGCTCCGTTGGCATCGCTAATGGCGCCGGTATTGCCCGATTTTATGGTTACGCCCAGCAGGGGCTCGTGGTTGGAGGCGTCGGTCACGACCCCTAATATGGTGGCATTTTGGGCAGAAAGACTGGCTACAAAGAGCAGCGAAAAAAGGATTGGGATGAATTTCATAGATGTTTGAACATGTTAACAAAATACAACCAGCGCGAGGCAAGTTGCCGGATCAGGTAAATGGGTGACGCAAAAGGTCCTTCAGCGCCTGCGAGAATTTAAATCTTTGAAGCATATGGCAGCTTATTTGGCCGTTTTTGCGCCGTAATCCGGCGCGTTGGCGGCAAAAAACCTCGTTGGGCAATAAAACGCCAATCCCATCCAAAGAAATATCATTTTTACAGGCGCTAATCGATCGGGCGGGTCGAATGTTCGAGAAATGCGATGTCTATCGTGATTAAAAGGGTAAAACCGAGTTGCGAAAGTTCCACCAAAATTTTGCGCTTGCCTTCCACTTTTACCACGCGGCCACGAAGGCCCATGAGGTTGCCCGCGCTGATTTCCACGGCATCACCCTCTGTAAATTTTCCTTCAACCGCTTCTATTTCCAGATCGGTTTCCAGGGTAATTCGGCGCAAAATATTAATTTCTGACTCGGGAATGGCAAATAAATCTTTGGCAAATTTTACAAAACCCGCAACATTTTCTGTTTCGAGTACTTTGACGTATTCATTTTTGACAATTTTTACAAAAACATAGCAGTTGATCAGGGGTTTTTCCACCACCCGTGTACTGCGCGTATACCGGCGCATGAGCTTTTGAATGGGCAAGTAAGCATGAATGCCCTTTTTGGCCAACATGCGTTGAACAAATTTTTCGCTTTTGGAACGGGTATGTACCGCAAACCATCGGGCTTCGGATTCGTGCAATTGGTTGGTTGGTTGATCCATGTATCAGCTGCGCTCCTGTACTTTTTGATGTGAAAGTTCGTAAACGACCCCGCTTTCCGGGCAGATGGCAAGTCCATCGTCCTCGAAGTGCAGCCGATGCCCGTATCGGCTCACCCAGCCAATCTGACGGGCCGGATTTCCCACAACCAGGGCAAAATCGGGTACATTTTTTGTTACCACTGCGCCGGCGCCGATAAGGCAGAAGGCGCCCAGGGTTACTCCGCAAATGATGGTTGCGTTGGCGCCCACACTGCATCCTGTTTTCAACAAGGTGTTTCTAAACTCGGTTTTACGCTCGACAAAACTGCGGGGGTTGATGACGTTGGTGAAAACAGCGGAAGGCCCCAAAAAAACATCGTCTTCACAGGTAATGCCCGTGTACAAAGACACGTTGTTTTGCACTTTAACACCATTGCCCAGTTTTACCCCGCTTGCCACAAATACGTTTTGGCCCAAAATGCAGCGTTCTCCCAGTTGGCTATTGGGCATCAGGTGACAAAAATGCCAAATTTTGGAACCTGCTCCAATTTGGCAACCATCATCTACAATGGCAGAAGGATGTACAAAATAATCCATTAAAAATCGCGATTTGGGTTCCAGATGTTCATGCGAATGGCCATTTTCAGCACCCGGGTATCGAGGTCCAGCTTGTTGGCCGCACTGTTTTTTCGGCGCAATAATACGCCCAAATCGAGAAATGTATTGTGCATAATCATAAAGGATGCATCCAATCCCAACAGATCAATTTGTCCGCGAATGCCCTGTCCTACCACATTGCCATATTCGCGTACGAAGCTTTTGTACGAAATAAGGGGGTTGGCGCCCCAGTTGCTTTGATCGTTGTCGCCACGCAAGGCGTGCATCCAGCGGGCATAGAGTGTCAATTTGGGCACAGGACGGTATTGTAAAAGCCCGATAAACTCGTTGAAATTGGCCCACAAAGGATGTGCAAGCGGCTGATTGTAGTGCGTATAACTGTTTAAGGAGTCGAAATGGGAATACGTGTAGGGTCGAACCCGGTTCCATTCGAGTTGGAGGTCGAGGTGATCAATTCCCAAAACATCGAAGTATTTCAAACCAAGCTGGATACCGTATTTGTTGGCCCACCATCCTTTTTGAACGGGATCGATCAAATTGGAGGCTTTGAATTCATCAAGCAGCACTTGTCCGTATAATTGAATGCGTTTGAACAGATTCCAGTGGCCATCCAGGCCAATAAGCACGTTATCGGGGCTGCCAATCATTCCCTCCACGGTTCGGTAAAAAATCAGGGGATTCAAGTATTGGAATTCAAATTGTCGGCTTCGGTTAAAAATGACGGCCTCAAACAAGCCAATGCCCATGTTGGGTGTAATTTGGTACTGCAAAAAATGCATGGCTGCATATTTTTTGGGGAGGCGTACATCGCCTCCGCTGCCTGCCGGGCGCACATTTGGGGTAAGTTCCATAAACAGGTTTTGGTACTGGAAGCGCCAAACCCGGGTATTGAGTTTTAAATAGAGATTGGGCGCACCCACATCGGATAAAAGGAGGGATCGATAGCCGTTTCCAATAAAATGGCGGCCATGGCCGAGTTGAACGGCCACATGTTTGGATACTTTTACCGATAAATAAGCTGTCGCAACGTTAAAATCGTACCCATTTTGAATTGTGGAAAAGCGGGGTTTATAGGATTTGACAAATCCTGCACCTGGGAGCGATTGGTAATCGGCGTACCATTTTGTGATGTAGTTGGGGTATCTGGCCTGACTTTCTACCAGATTGGTGTAGAAAAATACCCGTTTGTCCACCGATCCGTAAACTTCCAGTCCGCGTTGGTTTTCAAACAACCAGCTGTCGTCGTTTTTTTGTCGCCCGAGGCCGAGGTTGAACATCGGATTTACCCGCATTGTAAAATCGGGAACATTGATTTCAAACAGGTTGGCCGGGCTGGGGTAGAAATATCGCCAGAGCGATTTTCGGTGTTTTTCGGGCGGGGCAGGGGCATCGGGCGCCCAGGCGTTGTTGTCGCTTTGCAGATACCGGATGTCGATTCGGTCGCCCAGGCTTAATGGAGCATCGCGCAGGGTATCGAGTCGCCAGGCAAGTTCGGCGATATCTTGTTTGGGAAAACCCTTTATGGCTGTGTGCAGGCTTCCATTTTCCCCTGTTTTGACCGTAAGTCGGTCAATAATATGGTAACTGGGACTTCCCAGTTGCGCTGTGCAGGATTGGGCGCCGACCTTACAGCAAAAAGTAGTTGCAAAAAGCAGGGTAAACGTAAAGAGCGATTTAAATTGGCGCTGTGGCATAAATGAAGGTGTAGGTTTGTGAAGATCAGGTATCGGAGAGCAATTGGGTGAATAAAGGCTTCCAGGGATGCCAAAAAAAAGTGTTTAGGGAAGAGTTGTGCCACAATACCACAAATTCACCGTTGTGCGCGCGCACCTGTGCACGCAAGCGCCGCATTTCTTCCCGGGCCGATTCAGGTGTTTTCCCCTGGTAAATGGCCGGGGTTACTTCCATAAACAACAAGGGTTGTTCGTACAGGGGCAGTATGGTTCGGTGGTACACATCATACACCGGAAAAGGCATGCAGGCGCCGCAACGAAAGCCCGTGACTTCCGGATAACCTACCGAGCTGTCATATTTCAAGCCATGGCTTGCCCAAATTCGCCAGGTATCAGGCGCTGCAAATCGCAAATAGTGCTGTCTGCC
>JAGWYI010000748.1 GCA_018969455.1 Bacteroidota bacterium
GAATCCATTGTATCTCAACAACTTAGCGTAAAGGCATCCAATACGATTTTTAACCGTTTTCTGCACTTGTTCCCCGATCAGCAACCGCATCCCGAACATTTGGCCCTGCTTTCTATGGAAGCATTGCGCGCCGCGGGCCTTTCGGGTCAGAAAGCCAATTACCTCCAAAATGTGGCGCGCTTCGCCCTCGAAAATGACCTGGAAACACAGGACTGGGCAAGTATGCGCGATGAGGAGATCATCCGGTTTTTGTCTTCCATCAAGGGCGTGGGCAAATGGACGGTGGAAATGCTGCTGATGTTCAGCCTGGGCCGCACCGATGTGATGCCTGTCGACGATTTGGGCATTCAGCAAGGCGTCAAGCGCTTGTATGCGCTGGAAGAAACAGGTAAAGCACTGAAAAAGAAAATGTTGGAAATTTCCGAGCCCTGGCGACCTTACCGTACCTACGCTTGCCGATATTTGTGGCGTTACAAGGATTTGAAACCTGATTCCCTATGAAACAACGTACACCGCTTGGCGCCATTTTTCTGACGGTTTTCCTCGACATGCTCGGGGTAGGCATTATTATTCCGGTTTTGCCGGCCTTGTTTATGTCGCCAGAAACCAGCCTGTTGCCTCCCGACACACCGCATTTTGATCGCTCTGTACTGTACGGGTATTTGATGGCCATTTACCCGGCTTTTCAATTCTTTGGAGCGCCCATCCTGGGTGCGCTCAGTGATCGGTATGGCCGAAAGCCCTTGCTCCAGTTTTCTTTGTTGGGTACTTTGCTGGGATATCTATTGTTTGGATGGGCCATTTTACTCAAAAATTTACCCCTTTTGTTCTTCAGCCGGGCGCTGCCGGGATTTACCGGCGGAAACATCAGCATTGTAATGAGCGCTTTGTCGGACATTGCCACGCCTGAAAACAGGCCTAAATATTTTGGTTTAATCGGCATGGCTTTCGGATTGGGATTTATCCTGGGGCCTGCGATTGGCGGTATTTTGGCCGATAGCACCTTGCTTCCCTGGTTCAGCCACGCCACACCTTTCTGGTTTACGGCTATTCTGACGCTCCTGAACATCCTGCTGGTCCAGCGCAATTTTATGGAAACGCTTCCGGGCAGCCGGGAAAGCAAACTGAATTTGGGAGCGGGCTTTCAAAACCTCCGAAAAGCGTTCGAATCGGTCAACCTGCGTCAAATTTTTGTGGTATCCCTCTTGTTGTCGCTCGGATTTTCATTTTACACCCAATTTTATTCGGTGTTTCTCATTCAAAAATTTGGGATAAAAGAGCGGGAAATCGGGCTGATTTTTGGCTGGATTGGCATTTGGCTGGCGTTTACACAAGGTTTTACCACCCGACGCTTGGCCAAAGTGGCCACACCGCTGCAGGTTTTGCGCTGGAGCATCCCGTTCGTGGCGCTCACGGTGGCGCTTACCCTCCTGCCCGATCATTTGTGGTGGATGTACCTCATCAATCCAGTGATGGCGACTTTTCAGGGGCTTACCGCCCCCAACCTCACAACGGTGGTATCTACCCATGCCGCACCCGAAGAACAGGGAGAAATTATGGGGATCAACCAGAGTATGGTGTCGGTCGGCCAGATCATACCCGCGTTGGCGGCCGGTTATTTGAACACCATAAATGGCAGCTTCCCCATCCTCGCCGGCAGCTTGCTCTTATTTGCCGGCTGGTTGGTTCTGCTGCGCGTCCGGTGATCCCCAAGAAGATTAAGCGCTTGTTTTTTTAATACGTAAACAA
>JAGWYI010000749.1 GCA_018969455.1 Bacteroidota bacterium
CAATGTAGTGGTTATCGCGATTTTAGTTTTCCAAATGATCTCTTGTTTCTATAATCCTTCCTGGGCTTATGGCGCCTTCGACAACCGCCCCGAAAACCATCAGGTAATTTGGGCATTGGCGGGTCGAAACCTGGTCATGATCGTTGTGACTGCAATGGCCATGGCATCCCAAAATGCCATGTTTTTGGCTTACACTTACCTGATGAACATCGTACGCGAATTGTACGACATGTTTTTGATGGGCGCATTGAACGATTTCAACGCAAGCGGTTTGATGACGATGGCATCTTTTCTGATTTTTTTGATCCCTTATTATTTTGCTTTGAAAAATCTCCGAAAAATCGCCGCACAAGCGTAGGCCTCCCTTTTCCGATCTTTAGAACATGTTTTCAGGCTCGTACGGTATTTCCGACGAGCCTTTTTGTTGCCGATCCAATAAATTATTTTTATCAAAAAAAATATTTAGATTTGCCTAAAAATAAATCTTAATTTTGCCGAAACCTTGAGCACCTGTTTTGTATGATTTCACAGGCCGAAGAAAATTACCTGAAAGCGATATTTAAAATTGCCGAAAAAGAGAACCGTGCGGTTTCTACCAATGCCATTGCGGTGTTGATGCAAACGACGCCAGCTTCTGTAAGCGACATGCTGCGCAGGCTTTCCGATAAAAATCTGATTGCCTACGAGAAATACCGCGGGGTTCAGTTGACCGAAGCGGGGAAGCAAGTGGCCACTGAGTTGATTCGGAGGCATCGATTGTGGGAGGTATTTTTGGTAGAAAAACTGGGGTTTTCATGGGATGAAGTGCATGATCTGGCCGAGCAACTTGAACATGTGCAAGGCCCGTCCCTCATTGAACGCCTGGATGCCTTTCTGGATTATCCCCGGTACGACCCGCATGGCGATCCCATCCCGGATGCCGACGGCCTTTGGGTATTTCGAGCGCAAATCCTTTTATCGGACTTAAAGACCGGACAGCGGGGCGTAATTACCGGTGTGCAGGAGCACAGTTCGGCTTTTTTACAATATTTAGCGCAAATGGGTCTTACTTTAGGCGCCGTATTAGAGTTGCTAGAGCGCATCGATTACGACCAATCGGTACGGGTGCGCATGTACGATACGCGGGAGCTTATGCTCAGCGAAAAAGTGTGTAAAAACCTGTTTTTGATGATCGAAAACGCCTGATTCTGAAGCAGTTAAAGTAAAAAGCAGGATACCATGCAAAAATTTCATTCTGATGTTTCCCTGTCTGAAGTAAACAATTCCATCGAAACCAACGTGAAAGGCGGGTTTTGGCGGCGGCTTTCGGCCTTTATGGGGCCGGCTTACCTGGTTAGCGTGGGATACATGGATCCAGGAAACTGGGCCACCGACCTGGCCGGCGGCAGTCGGTACGGCTATTCCCTCATCTGGGTATTGGTTATGTCGAACCTGATTGCCTTGTTGTTGCAAAGCATGAGTGCCCGTCTGGGAGTGGTGGCAAGGCGCGATTTGGCGCAGGCATCTCGCACCCTTTACCATCCGGCCGTAAATATTTATTTGTACATTTTGGCAGAGATCGCCATTGCAGCCTGCGATTTGGCCGAAGTATTGGGCATGGCCATTGGTTTGCAATTGTTGTTTCACCTGCCCCTGTCCTGGGGTGTTGCCCTCAGCGTATTTGATTCGGTGCTTTTATTGTGGCTGATGCATTGGGGCATGCGCAAGTTGGAGGCCTTTATTTTGGCCCTGATTTCGGTGA
>JAGWYI010000085.1 GCA_018969455.1 Bacteroidota bacterium
AAGGCATATTCAATGCTGTTGCGCACATCGTAGGCATAATTTCCGCGCATAAAGCCGGATTCACAAAAGGCGCCCATCCGGGATGCATGCTTTCTTTTAATTGGGTGCACCAGGTAGCCGCGCACCCACAATCCGGCCATGTAAAAATACTGCGGCGGCTCCTCGAAATTTTTTGCGCGAATAAACCGCGTTTGAAGCCCGGCATACAGGTATTTACCAAGCGACACGCCTGCCCGCCCCATGGAAAAATCGGAAATCTGATTCTGATTATCCCGACTGCCCTTATAATCTTCAAAAACACCAATGTGATAACCCAAAAGCAGTTTGTCTCCAAAAGCATGGTTGTGGCGCGCCTGCGCAAATCCTGCCGAAGCTTGTAACACAGTCAACAAAAGGCAATATGTACCATATTTATTCAAAATGTTTGCCATCTTAAAGTCCCGCTTGTATACACAAAATTACATCCTAATCCATTTAAAATCAATGTTTTATTCCTCCAATAGCATTTATTCATAAAATCCCTAAAATCCCCAAAATCCCGGCTCAGACTATTTTTTCACGAACCCCTGCACCGATTTTCTTCCCTCGCGATCCATGCCCACAAGATAATACATGCCCGCGGCAAGCGTTGGAATGGCAATATGGAGTATCTCGGTATCTGTATTTTTTACCCGAATCAGGACGCGGCCGCTTGCATCGCAGAGGATAAATTCCGTTGGTCTGGCGGCATCATCGGCAGCCAACAGAACCCTTAAATCTGCCTGTTCAACGGGATTTTCCAGAATTTTAAATCCGAATCCGGCATTTTGGGGCGCCAACACCCGCGTGGTATTGGAACAGCCATTTTGTGTTGTGAATCCGTTCTGACTTGCCAACAAATCGTTGAGCGGTGTTATAAAACCGGCATCTGCTTTCAGATACGCATTTAACCAGGGCAAAAGCAGGGTGTTTACCAGGGCATGTTGTTCATCTGCCGAAATGGGCGGATTGGCACAACCCGAAAACAATTCACCAAAGCTGCAATTGGCATTTGCATTGGCAAACTGGCAATGGCTGCCCCCCGCAAGTTCCACATAATGTTTGCAGGCGCTGGTATCCAAAGCCTGGTAAATGGGCAGAGCCTGTTGGGCGGGCGGCGCGATGCAGTCGTAAGAACCGGCAAAAACCAGTGCCGGAACCGACACGGCAGGCGCCGCCGCCAATGCGCTGGGGTTGGTATTGGCCGGGGCAAAAGCCGCTACACACCGGATCAAATTCGGGTTGTATTGGTAGGAAAGCACCGTGCAACCACCGCCCATAGAGTGTCCCATGATGCAATAACGCGGCTGAATATGCCCGAAAAAGCGGGAAGTGGTCTTCAGGTTTTCGGCTTCCATGGCCGTACACAAAAAAGCGAGGTCTTTGGCAAAATCAGCATGGCTGGGTGAAAAGCCGCCTTCTGTTTGGGGCAGGCACAGAATAAACCCTTGTGGTACAAGGCTTTCCCAAAAATTGGCGTAGGAATCGGTGCTCATCACAAAGCCGTGTCCGAACTGAATCACCGGGAAAACGCCGGCAGCCAGTGGAACGTTGTTGCCGGCAGTCTCGGCAGGGTAGTACACCTCGGTGGCGATCGGGCGATTGTTGCGTGCCGGATCGGTAAAGGTAAGGGTGCTGTGGCCGATCTGGAATTGAGCAGACAAGGTTCCGGCCAGGAACAGAAAGGGCAGGAGCAGGGAAAGGCGCATAAATTGGATTCGTTTGAACAGCGGAACAAGGTAAGAGGAAAAAAGTTGGGAAAGGAGGCATGTGGGTGTGAGGGAGTGGGTGTGAGGGAGTGGGTGTGAGGGTGTGGGTGTGGGTGTGGGTGTGAGGGGTGGGTGTGGGTGTGAGGGGTGGGTGTGAGGGGTGGACCTTTGGACCTTGGACCTGGACCTTTTCAAGAAAGTAAACTGGACCTTATTTGTTCTCAATAGTTTAACCCACGCGGTAGAGACCATTGAATTTGCAAAATCGTAATTTTGCAGCCTACGGGGCGCCTGAATGCCATCGGACTATCCCTGTTTTTTTAATTCCATTGGTTGCATATAAAATGACATCCGAATTTTCAACATTTATCAGCGCAATATACCCGCTTTCTCAGGAAGTACAGGAAGTGGTTTTAGAGCATTTCCAACCCATGGAATATCCTAAAAATTTCTTATTGTTGAGGCAAGGCAAACCCTGTAATTACATTTGGTTTTTAACAAAAGGCGCGGTTCGCTATTTTTACTCTGATGAAGAAGGGAAAGACCACAATGTGTGGTTTTCCATTGATCGCGATATTTTAACTGATACACCCAGTTTTATGCACGCAAAACCAGCAGAAGTAAGTATACAACTGTTGGAGGATTGTGAATTGTTTGCGATAGAACGAAAAAGTATAGATATGTTGTTGCTTAAATATCATTCTTTTGCACTTTGGTATATAAAATTGTTTGAGCAGTATTATGTCAGCCAAATTGAGGATAGAATTGGTGATTTACAATTCTTAACAGCAAAACAACGGTATGAAAAACTGCTGATACAGTTTCCATCCATCGGCCAGAGAATCAGCCTGGGGCATATCGCATCTTATCTCAACATTACCCAGGAAACGCTCAGTCGCATCAGAGCAGGAAAGTCCTAAGGACAGGTCTGGGTTGCCAGAATTGCAATGAATTTTAATTTAAATTGTTGTAATTCATGTAATTATAAAGAAAAAAATTAGTGCTTTTATCCAGATTATAGTGCACTTTTTGATCTGAATCAAATCGCAATTTGATTTGCCTCAAAAGCTATGAGTTGTGCCCTCCACATCTTTGCAGCGTCAATTATTACCTGATTTAACTGCAAAAGAATATGAATTTTCAAAATTTTCTTTCCGAATTGGCAAACCATCTTGTCGACAATTTTGTGGAGTATGCCTTTTTTGTAACGCCTTTTTTTATCATTTTCTGGATGGTGTTCAGGCATAAATTTCAGGGGATCCGTATTCAGGAAGTACAAAGAGCAAATGCGCATCATTTTCAGCACGATTTAAGGCATACGGTTGTTACGCTTTTTATATTTTCATTGATGGATGTGAGCCTGCTCTATTTGCAAACATTGGGCTTCACCTTTTTGTACGACAAAATTGAAGAATTTGGTTGGTTTTATCTTCTATTTAGTTTTGCAGTGGTGCTGTTTCTACACGATGCGTTTTTCTACTGGACACACCGCGCAATGCACCATCCCAAATTGTACCATTTTTTTCACAGGGTGCATCACGAAAGCACCGACCCCTCTCCACTCACTTCCGGATCTTTTCATCCTTCAGAAGCTGTGGTGGAAAATGCCTTGCAATTTATACTTCCCTTTGTGATGCCACTCCATTTTAGTGTCATCCTTGCCTGGCAACTTTTTGACATCATCAACAATGTTTTGGGACATTTAGGCTATGAGCTTTACCCCAATGGATGGGTTAAAATGCCTGTTTTAAAGTATAAAACTACTTCCACCCACCACAACATGCACCACCAATTGTTTAATGGTAATTATGCCTTGTATTTTACCTGGTGGGATCGGTGGATGGGAACAGAATTTAAAGATTATGAAAGCCGTCATACCCAAATATTTGAGCGAAAGCACATCCGAAAGTCGGCCAATGGATGGTATCTGCTCAAAGTAAAACACATTACGCCGGAAGCAAATGATGCCATTACCATCCATTTTGGCGATGTGCCTTCTATTTTCCATGATTTTTCGGCGGGTCAACACGTAACCATCGGTGTAGAAATAGATGGGGCGGTTTATTATCGTACCTTTTCCCTTGCTTCCGTTCCAAATGCGGATGAGGACGCCAAGCTGACCATAAAAAAAATAAAAGGCGGAAAAGTAACCAGTTATTTGGCCGAAAATCTGAAAGTAGGGGATACTTTGGAAGTGGCGCCACCTTCAGGGCAATTTTGTCTGATACCCGAACCTGCGCATCAAAAACATTATGTGATGATTGCAGGCGGCAGCGGAATCACACCGATTTACAGCATGATTGGTACGGTGTTGAAGTTTGAACCCAAAAGCAAAATAAGCCTGTTGTACGCCAATCGAACTTCTGAAAGCATTATTTTTAAAGAAAAACTGGAAAAATGGGCAAAAGAATTTCCGACCCAATTTGAGATTAAACATTTTCTGAGTGAGGAGGAAAATCCGCAAAACGCCACAAAAGGTTATATAACAAGGGTTTCGCTGGAAGCCTTGTTGAATCGGTATGACAAACGCAAACTGGATTTTTACCTCTGTGGTCCCGAAATAATGACCAATAAATTGATAGAAGATTTGGCATATTTGGGTATTGCAAAAGATAAAATACATCGTGAACTCTTTTTAATTACAGCCCAAAATCAAAACAACCCGGGCGCGGCTAAAGCATTGGTGCAAGCAAAGGTATTTGGCAAAATCCACCAGTTCGAAACACACGATGGCCTGACAATTTTGCAAAGCGGATTAGCGCAACAAATTCCGTTGCCATATTCTTGTCAGAGCGGATTGTGTGGCACATGTAAAATGAAATGTACAGAAGGCAAGGTGACCATGCTGAACAACCAAACGCTCTCTGAGCAAGACATCAAAGCAGGGTATATCCTTACTTGTCAGGCACTTCCACAAACGGAAAAAATCACGATTCAAAATTCCTAAAATGATGAAAAAACAGCTCCTGGGCGCCATTTTCGCCATGGTGTCCCTGCCTGCCTTTGCCCAAATTCCATTTGAAGTAATGGTGGGAAACAAACAAACCCAATATTTTGGGTATGTTCAAAAGGATTTAGACAGTGTAGGCCGGTGGAATATTTTTTCACAAAGTATTTACGCCATTCAACACAAAGACAAATCCTTGAACAGCATTTCCATAGATGGGCAACTAACCTGTATGTTAAACAATTACATCGGTATTGCGGCTGGAGGTGCTTTTGACGGGCAGCAGTTTAACCCTACTTTGGGATTATCGCTCACCTATGTAAATGACAAGAGAAACTTTGTCATTACGGCATTTCCAACCCTGCAATGGGCCAAACCAATGGCCCTGGATTTGTTTGCTTTGGTAAATTATACGCCCCAATTCAACAAAAACTGGGGACTTTTTTTGCAAATTATTTTGGGAACCAATTTGGGATTGCAGAAAGAACAGGCAAATCAAAAAAGAGAAATTCTCAATGTCTTTACCAGGCACAATGGTAGTACTCAAATGGTGCGGCTGGGACTCAATTTTCGGCAAAAATTTCAATTCGGCCTTGGGGCTGATTTGGCCCAATTCGGAATGAATGAAGGGATGTTTGAAAATTTTGGCTTGTTTGTAAGGTGCCAGATTGAATAAATGGGTGTGGGTGTGAGGGTGTGGGTGTGGTGTGTGGTGTGTGGGTGTGTTGGGTGTGAGGAGAGTGGGGTGTGGTGTGTGGTGTGTGGGGTGGGTGTGTGTATTTTACATTCGCCAGATCCCCAAAACAAAAAAAGGTCAATCTCCGAAGAGATCGACCTTTTGATTGTCGGGGCACCAGGATTCGAACCTGGGACCCCCTGCTCCCAAAGCAGGTGCGCTACCGGGCTGCGCTACGCCCCGAATTCGGTGTGGGTGTGAGTGTGGATGTGGGTGTGTTTATTTTCGCACCCACATCCACATTCACCCGCAAACTGAATTGCGGAGGAAGCGGGATTCGAACCCGCGGTACAGGTTATACCCGTACGTCGGTTTAGCAAACCGGTGGTTTCAGCCACTCACCCATTCCTCCGAATGGGCCGCAAAGATAAAGGCACTTTCTGCATATACAAGCACCCCGCTCAATTTTTTTTGCAAAAGCAATTGTTTTTTTTGAAACCTGTCTGGTTTTCAAGCCCTTAGATCCCAAAATAAATTATGCCCGGGTTCTTGTCTTTTTTAACCCAATGGCCGTTTCATCCGCAACAAATCGGGGTGTTTGGAGCCGGTTGCTGCCGCTGCCTGTATGAATTTTTGAGCGCCCGTTTTGTCGCCCATGGCTAAGTAAATTTTTGCCATCGCCCGGTTCACATCGATGTTTTTAGGACGGCGCGCGTACTCTGCCTGCGCACACGCAAGGGCTTTGGGCAGGTTGGGAACGACATCGGTGTAATAGGACGCCATTTCAAGGTTCAAATTATGCCCTTTTGCCATGTCTTCCTGCATCATGCGGTCAATTTGAGGCAACAAACTGTCCAATGCAGCTTTGTCCTGTGTTTTTTGGTAACACTGGGCCAATTGTTCGTAGAAACTCAATTCGGGCATGAGCGCGCATGCCTGCCGAAATTTGGCAATGGCCGTAACATAATCTTTTTGTTGATAAGCCACTGCGCCCAAGCCACCAATCGCAAATGGATAATCGGGACGTTCTTCCAAAATTAAATTATACTGCTGTGCGGCTTTGTCGTACTGACCATAGGTTTTATACAAATTGCCCAGGGTCTGCCGTGCCCAGGCGGTGGATTCCTGGCCTGGATAACCGGCTTTTATGGCCATATCGAGGGCTTCCATGGCGCCAGGTACATCGCCGTAAATTTCGCGCAAATAGGAAATGCGGGAATAGGACCGCAAATCCGGGCGGATTTCCACCATTTTGTCGGCCATTTCCACGGCTTTGGCATAGTTGCCCAGTTCCACATGGGCATCTACCAGCGCACCGTAAATCTGTGCATTGTAGGGATTGATGGCCACTGCATCCTGAGCCGTAAGCAGGGCGTTTTCAAAATCGTGGAGGGAAAGTTGCACGCTGGCTTTGTAACTCAGGGCGCGGAATAAAAAATCCTGCTCATGGGCGTTGCGCTGGGCAATTTGAGACAATTGGTCCACTGCGGGCGCCAATACTTCCAGCGCTGCGGGATAATAATGGGGGTGTTCGCCGCTCACACGGGCTTCCTGGATGAAGAGTTCGGCCAGTTTGAGCCGGGAATCCCAATCTTTCGGGTTCTCCATGAGGGCTTTTTTGCAGGCGCCGTATATATTTTGCACATTGTCCCATTCCTTGCCGTTGCGCAAGGCCTCGCGGCGGTCCAACAGGCGCGGAATTTCAGTGTTTTGGAGGCTGGTTAAATGGGCTTTGCCGGTATTGGAGTCATTGGATTTGTTGTTGTTGCAGCCAAATCCCGCCAAAATGGCGATCAGACTGAGAAAAATGAAGTTTTTCATCGTTTTTATGGTAAAAGGGGAGCAGGGTTGCATGTTGGCAGAACCCTGCTCCGCCAGGTGATTTAAGTTGGTATTTGCAAAAAAGACAACTAGTCGACTTTGTTCAGTTTCAGGGTCTGCGCGAGTGCTCCGTTGGTCATAACAACGGCATAGTACATGCCGGATTTCTGTCCATTCAGGTTAATGTCGAATTGGTAGTCACCGGCTTGTTGGTCGGCACTCACTACGGTTTGTACAAGCCGAGCGCTTGCATCATAAACCAAAATCTGAATTTTGGCGTCTGCAGACAAGTGCAGTTTCAGGGTTGTTTGGTCGCGGAACGGGTTGGGGTAGTTGCTCGCAATGGCAGTGGCCGATTGCAAACCGATGGTACTGTTGCTGCTGCGTTCTGCCGTTTCGTTTTGCACACTGGCTATTTTGCCACCGCAATTGCCGTCACCAGACCATGGTAAGGCCACATACGGAAAGCGGTTGCCAAAAGTCGCGTCGTTTTTCTCCACACCGGTGCTGTATGTCAAGACATTTAACAAATTTGGGGTTACAGGCGAACCGCCTGTAAAATCGTCGTACCACAGGCCTATGGCCGCCAGGGCCACACCGGAAACGGCTTGCAATTCGATGCGGGTCACGTCATCTTCCAGGCGACGACCATTTGGGAAACCGTCCATGTTCGGGATGAATTGCAGACTTGCATTGGCATAGGTGGGGTTGGTCAGGCCCAAAACGGCTGCCTGCACGATACCGAGGGAACTGAAATTGGCGTCGTTGCGGGGGGTAACCGGAACGGCCATGTTCAGGCGCAGCATATCGCCTCCATTTGGCAAAAAGTTGTTGATAAATGGTTTTCCTGCGGCCAGTGGGTTGCCGTTTTTGCCCGTCGCCAGTTGATACGGCGGGAAATTGGGCACACCGGTGTGGAATATCGGCCAAAGGTCTACCGAGCGTGGTTTTCCGGGTCCGGGCAACAACAAAGTGCCGAAAATGGCGTCGTCGAGTGCGGTTCCGGCAACAGCCGCCGATCCTTTCAAGCCATACAACCCGTCGTGGCCATTTCCAAAGTCGAATGAACCCAGGGATTTGCGCTGGATGCGCAGTTTAGACAAAGCGGGCACGGCGCCTCCGAACAAGGCATCGTCCATATACAAGCCCAATTCCGGATTGTAAAAGAAGCCATCGAGTTGGGTATCAGCCAGTTCTTGATAAGGCGTCAGGCTGTTCCAGTAGTCTTTGAAACCGATTGGAATTACGGCTTCATTGGTGAGCGGCATGCCCAGTCGGCTTACCTGCACCCATTCTCCGCTGTATTTCTCTTTGCCGGGACTCAAGGTACGCACTTTTTGGCGGCTTGCGCTGGCCCACACACCGATCACATAATTGGGGTCGAGGATGTTGGCTGGAGCGGCAGCCGCGCCTTTTTTGCGCAGGTAGGAAATCGGAACCTGGATGGCAATGGTGCTCACATTCATGCATGCCAATCCATCGCGGGATTGTCCCATTTGACGCGGCGCATCGCCGAGGTCGAAAATGCCGCCGAGATCCACAAAAAACGGGTCATCGGATGGGCCGATGTACACTTGTTCGCCGGTAGATGCGTAAACCGTGGCTTCGTTTACCAATTGCTGGTAGGTTTTGCCCAAACCCAGGCTGGAGTTGATGCTGCGCTGGCCGATGTTGGTGGGTGGCACCGCGCGGTTTTGCAGAATCGGCACAAAACTCTGGCCGCCGTTGTCGGAGCGATACAGGGTGTACACCATTTTTCCGTTGCGTTTGCCAAGGCGTACGTTGAAGAAAGTGCTCGGGTCTTCATTGACCATTTTAAATTCCACCCGGTAAATGATTTCATCGCCCGGTTTTGCCGGGTTGTTGTCGATGTGGATCTCATACCGGATATTTTCCCCAAACGCGTAATAGTTTGGCCCGCCTTGTGGCAATTGCAGGGGTACATAAGTAGCGATGAGGGTAACAGTATTGGGGCGGTCGGGGCTGCGAAACGCGTACACGTCCACATTGTCGGCCAGGGGATCATCGGCGATGAGCGGCGCTTCGCGGTGGCTGGATGCCTGCGCTGCTTGCCAGAGGCCCAAAAAAGCCGTCAGCAGAAACAGTCGTTTGAATATCAAGTTCATTGTTTTGAATTTTTTAAAGCTTGAATTAATTGGTTTCCGTGCCAGCCCATGGGGTTGCAACGTATGGAAACGCGGTTTTAAAGGCTTTGTCGTTTTTGTTTACACCGGTATTGTAGGTGATGACATTCAACAAATTCTGGGTAACCGGACTTCCGCCGGGGGTATAATCGTCGTACCACAAACCGATTGCTGCGAGGGCTACACCGCCCACTGCCTGCAATTCGATGCGGGTTACATCATCCTCCAGGCGACGGCCGTTCGGGAATCCGTCCATGTTCGGGATGAATTCCAGGTTGGCATTGCTTGCATAGGTCGGATTAGTCAGGCCCAAAACGGCTGCCTGTACGATGCCGAGCGAACTGAAATTCGAGTCGTTGCGCTGGGTAACGGGAGTGGCCATATTGAGGCGCAGCATGTCCCCGCCATTGGGTAAAAAGTTGTTAATGAAGGGTTTACCAGCCGCCAATGGGTTGCCGTTTTTGCCTGTTGCCAATTGGTAAGGCGGGAAATTGGGCACACCGGTATGGAAGATAGGCCAGAGGTCTACCGAGCGCGGTTTTCCAGGTCCGGGAAGCAACAATTTACCGAAAATGGCGTCATCGAGTGCGGTTCCGGCAACTGCGGCCGAACCTTTCAGGCCAAACAGGCCGTCGTTTCCGTTGGCAAAGTTGAACGCGCCGAGCGATTTGCGCTGGATGCGCAAGGCCTTGAAAGCCGGAATGGCGCCTCCAAATTTGGAATCGTCCATGTACAAGGCCAGTTCAGGATTGTAAAAGAAAGGATCCAACACCTGGTCGGCCAGTTCGTCGTAAGGGGTAATGCTGTTCCAGTAGTCTTTGTAACCGATTGGAATCACCACCTCATTGGTCAGGGGCATGCCGAGGCGGCTCACTTGCACCCAGTTTCCATCGTCGTTGTAGCCGCCGCCCTGGGTTTTCAGGGTTCGAGTGGCCTTTCGGCTGGCAGAAGCCCATATTCCGACTACGAAATTGCCATCCAGGATGTTGGCAGGTGTCGGGTTAACGCCTGCTTTCAGCAAAGTTGCGATGGGTATTTGCAGACAAATGCTGTGTACATTGTACTGCGCCAAACCGTCGCGGCTGGCAGCGCCGCCCTGGCGTGGAAGGTTGCCCAGGTCGAATACACCGCCCAGATCTACAAAGAAAGGATCATCGGCCGGGCCGCAGTATAGTTTTTCGCCGGTAGAAGCATTGGTAATGGCCGATTCGATCAGGGTTTCGTAATCGGAGCCCAGACCTACGCCGCTTTCGATGGAGCGTGGACCAATGTAAGGTGGCGGCACTTCGCCATTGCTCACGATGGTTTTCCAGGTAAGGCCGCCATCCATGGAGCGTTCGCAGGTGTAAGTGGTGCGCAGGTTGCGCTGGCCCAGGCGGATGTTGAAAAAGGTGCTGGGATCCTGATTTACCCGCACAAAGGTAAAACGGTACGTCACTTCATCGCCCACTTTGGCCGGATCGTTGTCGATGTGGATCTCATAGCGGATGTTTTCCCCAAACGTGTGGTAATTGGGTCCGCCATGCGGCAACTCGGCCGGAATGTAGTTGGCGATGATGGTAATGGTGTTGGGGTTGTCGGGGCTGCGGAAAGCGTACACATCGGTATTGTCCGCAAGCGGATCATTGGCGATGAGCGGCGCTTCGCGGTGGGATGAAGCCCGGAGGCTCATTCCAGCCAGCA
>JAGWYI010000086.1 GCA_018969455.1 Bacteroidota bacterium
ATCCTCCCATACTACGGGCAAATTCTGGTTTTGAGGCATCGCCACCCGGAGCAGCCAAGACTTGCCTGCCGTTATGGCATCTGCCGGATTTTCACAAAGCTGGTAGTAGCGTACCTGGCCATCGTCGTACTCTTTCTTGCGAATCGTATCCTCTGAAAAGTAATACCAACTAAAAAAAGTGCATTTATATACACCATGTTGGATCATTCGGCTTACACCCATGATTTGAGCCCCCAAATCTGATTGAAATATATCCTTCCAACTGAGTGCATCAGGAGGCAACTCGTCCAAAAAAGCATTGCCCCCCAACATCCTCAATTCGCCTGTTGGCACGCAGTAGTAAACCAAAAACCACTCATCATCTTCAAAAAAAACCGGTTTAGGCTTGTTTGAAATTGCATCAGCAGGGAACCGTTCTCCAGATTTTGCCACAGGCAAAAAATAATCTACTTTTTGCACCCTGAACAAATTTCGACTGTAATACTCACCAATTGGATTTTTGAAACTGGTGACAAAAAACCTGGGAACGTATTGATGGTTTTTAAAGGCGGAATTCAAAATTTGATACGGATTGTTTTTTAAGCCATTGATTTCCAAAGAATCTTTTGGAATTTGGTTTAAAAGCGGATGCACTTCCCATTTAAACTTCAAACTTTCTTTTTGTACGAAATTCCCCACGGCTGCTTCGATTGAGGAATCCACCTTTTGAGGCTGATACAAGGTTTTAATCCAGGCATGCTGTTGTTGGGTTTCTCTTGATGGGTAATCGGGATACTGTGCGTGCAATAAACGACAACCCAACAAAAAAAGCAGAACAAAACCGCACGCGCAACAATTTGATTTTAAAGCGAATACGTTAACTAAAGCCAAGCCCATGAATCAATCTTCCAATTTGTTCTTCCGGTCGAACAGGTAGGCGCCCAGCATGCCCATGCCGCCAAATACGGCAATCAGGGCAAAATAAATGGCTGTTTCAGGGCCCTCCTCAAAATGAAACATTTGGGTGATGATAACAGCCAACAACAGGCCCAATCCCGCGCCGATAAACATCATGGCATTTTTCAGTACAGCCGATGGATCGCGTTCGCGGCTGGGTCTGATTTCCTTGGGGTTGATTCCCCGTTCAATCAGCGCCATGTTTTCCTTGTTTTGAAGATAACGCAAGGCCCAAACCATTAAAAAAGCGCCTAAACTGATGGTAATGGGAACTAAGATTCCAATAATCATGACTGTCGTTGTTTGATGAAACAAAGTTGGTTCTTTCCGGTATTTGCCGAAACTTTTGTACTCATTCAGACAACTGTTTGGTAAAAAAGGTTACAGCTGCGCTGGCGCTTGTGGTAAAAAAATCTCTGCCATCATACAGCGCGCACTGCCGCCGCCGTATTTTTCAATGGTGTACAAGGGGCTGTACAACAAACGGGTGTGTTGTTCCAGATCCGAAATTTGCTCCGAAGTGAGCGATTTGTATGCCTGCTCCGACATCACTATGAAAGTTTGCCCGTCCGGATTGCGCACCTGAAGCATGTTTCCGGCAAAGTGATTCATTTGGTCCAGACTGAGTTCGATGACCATTTTGCCCGTCTCCCGAAACCTTTGCAGTACAAGTTCTTTTTCCTGTTTATCCTGAATGGTATCCAGACAAATAACCACAAAATTTTCCCCCATGGCCATCATTACATTGGTGTGGTAAATATCCTGGCCATTTGCATCTACTGCATGAAACACAACTGCCTGATAACCAATTTCCTTACAAAGATCTTCCAACAAAACAGCATCGGTACGAGGGCTTAGACACGCGTACGCGAGACAATGCACATGGTCGAAAATTATGCTGCCTGTGCCTTCCAGGAAACGGTTTCGCTTTTCATTGAATTCCAGATTGACCCGGCGATCGGAATAAAAACCCGATTTCTGAACCAATTCCAAAATCTGACGTCGGCGCTCCTTGCGCCGGGTGGGTGCAAACATCGGATAAGTTACCAAAAAACCCTCCTGATGAAACGAAACCCAATTGTTGGGGAATACCGCATCGGGCTTTACCGGCCGGGCCGAGTCCTTGGCCACCAAAACCTGAACGCCTGCTTCCCTTAATTTGGAAACAAACTGGTCAAATTCTCGAAGGGCCTCCTGCCGAATGGCTTCGGGCGACATTTTTCCATCCTGTACCTGAAAAGCATTGTTGGCGGCAGTTTCCGCATTGAACCCGAAATGGGCCGGACGCACCATTAATATAAAAGCTGTGGTCTGCTTACGCATAGAGAGTATACGATTGAGAAGGATTTATTCTGGCAAATATACATCAATTGGTTTCATTTGGTTAAAGTCAAATAAAATGAATCTAACTCATTTAAATAACATACAAATCTCGGACATTTATCGGCATGAAATACAGTCTCAAACATTACTGCCGAAACTGTTTTTACCCGCTCGCTTATGGTGCGAAATTTTGCGCGCATTGTGGTCAGCGCGACACCGACGGGAAAGTACGCATGCACGAACTTTTGCAACGGTTTTGGAATACAACATTCCACCTGGAAAGCAAATTTCTCCGCATGGTGTGGCATTTGCTTGTCCCCGGAAAAGTCACCATTGCGTATTTTCAAGGAAAGCAAAAACGATACCCGCATCCGGTGCAGTTCTTTTTGCTCACCATGTTTTTTATCTTGTTTTATTTGTCTACCCGAATTCCTGCGAATGGCAGGCAAAACATCATTGGTTTAAACCTGGAATATGATCAAACCAAAGGCAAGCTTGAAATTCTGGAAAGGCTTGCCCGGGAAAAAGACTCCCTGCCGCCTGATTTGCGCCAGCCGAGCCAGCGCAGAAGCATAGACACCCTTTTGAGCCGCATGGAACAAAAAGAACGGCTTCCAACAGCGAAACACGACAGTATTACCCTGTGGAGCCCGATTAGCGGATTCACCGGAAAAATGGCCATCCTCGATATGCTTAAAATGAGCAACGACAGCCTTTGTCAATATTATCATTTAAACAACCGCTTCGACCGACTGCTGGTACGGCAACTCATCAAGACCGCACAGGAAAACAATGGTTTGATTAAATATTACCTTGGTTCCTCATCCTGGACGCTTTTGGTGCTTATCGGGATTATGTCGGCATACATGCAGTGGCAATACCGAAAGCAAAAACGCAGATACGTGGAACATTTTGTGCTTCTATTGCACATGATATCGGGCTTCCTTTTCTTGCTTGCGTTGCTGGCGTTTTTAAAAAAATACGGCACACTGCCTGTGCAACCGGTTTGGTCGGTTTGGTGGCTTTGGCTGGGACTTTATTGGGCATTCAAACAATATTACGGATTATCCTGGGCCAGAACCTTCCGCAAGTGGTTGGCGTTTTCAGCATTGTGCATCCTGTGCTTGGTAGTCGTGTTTATAACAAGTTTGGGCATTTCCCTATTGCTTTTTTAATCATTTTTTGCCGAAAACTGCCTGTTTTGGCCAATTTATACCCAATAAAGGGTACACATATTACCAAAATAGTACAAACTTCCTATCTCGTTTTTGACTATGCCGCGACTACCTTTGTTTCAACAAGAAGAAAACATCCAGCCTATGGCTCCACTGCGTCTTGCCATTTTTGAAGACAACCATCAGTTTAGAGATAGCCTCTTGCAGTTGTTTCGATATTCGGAGGGTGTTGAAGTGGCTGGCGCATTCCCCAATACCCTGCGCATTCAGGAAATTGTGGGAAGTTTGAAACCGGATGTGATTTTGATGGATATCGATATGCCCGGCATGAGTGGAATTGAAGCAACCGTTTTGGCAAAGACAGTGCTTCCCAATGTGCAGGTAGTTATGTTAACCGTGAGCGAGGAAGAAGAACGCATATTTCAGGCCCTGCGCAACGGCGCAAGTGGTTACATTTTGAAAAAAGCCGGATCTGACGAAATTCTGGATGCCGTACTTACAGTAAGCCAGGGCGGCTCTCCCATGACGCCTGCCATAGCCCGTAAAGTGTTGCGTTTTTTCCACAATGGCGGTGGCGCTCCAACACCAACGCCGGTTCAGCCCAAAATGGTAAGCGAGAGCGACCAATTGTTCAACAGTTTATCACCAAGGGAACAGGAAATTTTGGAGGGATTGGTAGACGGGTTGTCATACAAAATGATTGCTGCACGGTTTTACATCAGTACGGATACGGTAAAAAACCACATTCAGGGCATTTACCGCAAATTGCATGTGAACTCAAAAGGAGAAGCCATTAGTTATGTGTTAAAAAATGGCTACGGATCAGGCAGAAATGATGTGCAACCATGAACTTTTTCATATTTTATTCCCGAACGCTTTAAAAAGTACCCATACTCTGAAAACCACAGAAACCGATTTAATCTTAATAAATCCCTGGCCTTCAACAAATTATGCCCAGTTTTCAAGGTGTTCTGAATTTGCGTTCCTAAAATGCCGCCGCAATGGCTGGCTATTTTTACCAGGTGCCTGTGTCCATAACATAATGCACCATGTAAAATACCTGTTTTGCAAATTCAGAAACTGTTTTAAAACCCTTCCCAGGTGTTGAATTCAGAAGTTTGAGGATAGATAAGGTTTGTTTTGGGGAACCGGCGATGCCTGTTCTGGAAAAAACAGATGAAATTCAACCTTAATATAGGCAAATTCACAACCGGAGAAGGGTTTTAAACTGGTTTTCAGGAATGCCTCTAATCGAAAAAACAAAAAAACGCTATGAGGCGATGCCGTTGGAAAAAATGCGCATCGCTTGCGGAACAGAGGAGAACGAAACCTGCGCAAAGGCCGCAACCCATCCGATGTAAATCGGCTTGCGATCACCCGAGCGACATCCCATACCGGGGAAAATGAACAAAGCAGAAAACAACACACACTATTTCTCTCTCATCCAAATTCCGATATAATCCGGGTTCAAGTCTGTTCCGCTTTTTATACTTTATGCCGCCAGATTTTGTGCATAACGATCTTTATAAATCATTATAAATCAGCGAAATCCATCCTGATTTATCCACAAAATCCGGCGAATCCTGGTATAGTTGCGATGGTTTTGCAGAAGCCATCGCAACTTCTTTTTTATCTTTGTGCCATGGCTACCCAACAACAAAAATCAGATGCTTTCGTCCGCTTGCTTACCATCATGGATGAACTTCGGGAACAATGTCCCTGGGATCGAAAGCAAACCCTGCAATCGCTCCGCAACCTTACCATTGAAGAAACCTATGAATTGGCAGATGCCATTCTGGATGAAGATCTGAAAGGCATTCAGGAAGAAATTGGCGATATCATGCTGCACATGGTATTTTATGCCAAAATTGCAGAAGAAAAAGGCGCTTTCGACATGGCAGATGCACTCAACGGAATATGTGAAAAACTCATATCCCGGCATCCGCACATCTACAGCGATGTGAAAGTGACCAATGAAGATGAGGTGAAGCGCAATTGGGAACAACTCAAGCTTAAAGAAGGGAAAAAATCACTGCTTGAAGGGGTGCCCAACAGCCTGCCGGCTATGGTAAAAGCCTATCGAATGCAGGAAAAAACCAAACAAGTCGGATTCGAATGGGAAAATGTTGCGCAAGTGTGGTCCAAGGTGGAGGAAGAAATTGGCGAACTACAAGAGAATTTGAAAAATGGCGCCAATCAGGCCGACATCGAAGAAGAGTTTGGCGATGTGCTGTTTTCCCTCATCAACTACGCCCGGTTTTTAAACATTGATCCGGAATCGGCGCTTGAAAGAGTCAACCGAAAATTCAAGCGGCGTTTTGAGTTTATCGAAGCGCATGCACCCAAGCCGCTGCAGGAAATGCAACTGCTTGAAATGGAAGCACTTTGGCAAGCTGCTAAAAAATTGGAATAAGCGGCCGAGTTGCCGGAATATGCATGCCCATCGGCGGTTGCATACATGCAGCCCTGAATGAACCAGAAATTTAGGTGTTTCGGGGAAACATCCAACAGAGGAAATCGGGCATGGCCTGGCCCCAGGTTTCAGGGGTATGCTCTCCATCGGGTATTTCAAGGTAATGCATCTGTTCAGGGGGGATACCCTTCCATTGCAAGGCTTCCATCATGTCGTAGGTATCGTCTATGGCATCAATGCGGCCATTGTTGTTCCGATCATCCGACTCATCGAGGGTGCCGCATTCAAACCAAAATCGCTGACGGGTATCTATCTCTCGGGTTTGAAGCACAATGTCGAGCATGATGCGGTTGGCATCGGGATCATCTGGAATTACATCGGTCCAACGCCACCATAAGGCGCCGGAAAAGACCCCCACTCCACCAAAAACTGATTGAAATTCCCAGGCAATGTCAAATGCGGATAAAGCCCCAAGTGAAAATCCGGCAAATACCGTTTCACTTCGTTCTCCCGACAAACGGAAACGTCGATTGAGCAGGGGCAGCATTTCGGTCATGATAAAATCGCGGTATAAGGCTGCCTTGTCGCCACGCCCTTTGTAATCGGGTTGTCGGGCCGTGCCGTATTCTCTGATTCGATCAAAATTGGCGTAAATGCCAACCACAATGAGGTAGGGAATTGCTTCCGCACGGTACATTTGTTCTAAAATGTGGGACATTTCCATACGAGGCAAATCTTGCCCATCGTTGAACAACACCAATGGATATACTGCCTGTGGGTTTCGGTGATAGTCGGGCGGCAAATAAACATCGAAATCAACCTCTCGTTGCAAGATTCTGGATGGCCAATGCCTGATCTGTCTAACATGCGGCGCTTTGCCTTTCAGCAAGGCGCGCACCGTTCGAATGGGTTGAGTCCAAAAATTCATAATTTATAGAAAATCGCAATGGGGACAATATTAGAGCAGGCAGGGCAGGATTTTGTCATTTTGCCCAAATTTATTCCAAAATACCTGCAGACAAGTGGGTTAAGGGGACAAAAAAAGCCTGGAGTTTTGAGGTACAAAACTCCAGGCGCGTACGCGTTCCGGCAAAAAATTCCGGAAAATCTGCTGTTTATTGCGATTGTAATGGAATATTGGCAGGAGATGCATCACCACCGCCAGCTCCAACCGTAAGAACTGCAACCACACACAAAACAATCAAGGCAATGGCCAAAACCCAGGTTGCTTTTTCGATAAAATCGGTTGAGCGCGCTGCGCCGAACAATTGTTGCGCCTGGCCGCCAAAAGTTGCATCAATACCGCCACCTTTGGGGTTTTGGATCAGTATCGCAGCCATCAAAAGGATACTCACAAGTGCAATGAACACCGCTAGGGTTGATAACATATGCTTTTATTTTTTTAGTTTTTCAATTTGAGCCGCAAAGTAATCGCTTTTTTCCGGAAATACCAAACTTAATCGTTGATACATGTGAATGGCTTTGTCGCGATAACCTTGTTGGGCCAATAATTTGGCCAAGGTTTCACTCATGATGCCTTCATTTTCGCTCACACTTTTTTCTGCCAAAGATTGGGCAATACCACTTAGCGCCTGGACTTTTTCTGCTTTTTTTCGGGCGGGCGGCATAGGTTCAGGCGTTGGCTCCAGGGCAGGCGCAGTTTCGGGTGCAGGGTCTGCCTGGGGTTCCCGACTTAATACTGGCGGGTGAAACTGCACAAACCAGGCACGAAAACTTTGTTTTTCCATGGTTTCAGGCATATCCATACGAATATCTGGCTCGGGGGCTACCTTGGGAATTTCCAGTTCTCTGGCCACAACTTTTTCTGCAACTTCCGATTTCATCCCAAAAGGAACACGGGCCAGCAATTCTTTTTGTACGGTTTCAATGGGTTTCAACTCCAAAACCGGCTCTTTTTCCGCCGTTGCCAGGGCTACGGGCGTCAACTTCATGGGCATTATGGCCAAAAACAGGCATTTTCGATTCAAACTATACGTTGCTGCCGCCTGTATAAAACGCGCCTCTTCCGGATGCTGAACCTGTGCAGCCTTAATAGCCAAAAGGTATCGAAGATTGCTCGCATAGGGATACGCCAGCACCAGGGTGCGTAATTCTTCCAACGTAATGCCCGATAAAAGTTCGGGGTTGGCCATTAATTGTAAAAATCGATCCTGCGTCAAATCGTTCCGGTATTACCAATTGTTAAATGCCGCATTGAATACGTCTTCCAGCAATTGTTTGGAAATATCTGTTATTAATTGATCCTGAACGGCCAACAACTCTTTGTCACTGGCAAATTCCTGAAAAAAACTGAATGATTTTGGGGTGCTCCAGCCCTTCTCTGGTTCGTTGTTGTTGAGAAAGTTGACTTTTAAGCGTATTTCCAGCCTGTTAAAGGCAACAGTTTCTCCCGGTTTGGGCGCTACCGGCGTCACCCGATAATCCTCAAATATCCCGCTGAACTCCACATCTGGCTTCGTTATATCCAACAAGAGCCGGGTTTCGGTTCGGATCTTGTCTTTCAATTTTTCCGTAAAATCTACACCAAGCGTGGAAGGGGCATTAAGTGCCTGATTTTCAAAAATTTGTACATTATACGTACGCACCGCCGGATCTACAGAAATTCCTTTAAAAGAATAACAAGCCCAAAAAGGCAAACACGCCCACAACACCGCGATAAGGCGGCGCCAATGAAACAGGTTTAATCCTTTTACTGGGCTTATTTTGGGCATTTTCTTGCAAAAATAGTTATTTTCAAGCATTTATAGCTAAAAAAAATTGTTCGAGTTTCCAGGGATCCAGTTTCCCATCGGTTCGAACCCCGCTGCAAAGATCCAATCCGAAGGGTTCCACCGCTTCTATGGCTGCCCGTACGTTGTCGGGCCGCAAACCGCCTGCCAGAAAAACCGGAACGGATACCGCTTCGCGAATTTTTCTGCTGATGCTCCAGTTGTGTACCCTGCCGGTGCCACCCAATTCTTTAACGGGCAAATTGGGATTTCCGCTGTCTAGTAAAAGGGCATCGGCAAACTCGGCAGCCTGCATGGCTTCTTCCAACGATTCTAAGCCGTTTACGTGAACCACCTGAACCAGCTTGATCCCGGGCAATTGAGCGCGAATCTCGGCAAAAGTACCCATGTGAAGACGATCTACCAACTGGATGGTACTTGTTTCGGTGCGTCGGTGGTGCGCAACAACCTCCATTGCGGTTCGGTTACTGGTGAGCAAAAACGAAGCCACGCCCGGCGGAATCTTTTGGGCAATATCCCGAATCAGTTCATCGGAAATAATGCCCGGTCCACTGGGCATGGGACCTACCAGCCCAAGGGCAGCTGCACCGGCATCAATGGCCGTTTGAGCCTCCCAAACACTGGAAATACAACAAATTTTAACCCGAATCATACAGAAGGCGTTTTTTCGATTGCAGGATTACTCCCATTCAATGGTTGCCGGCGGCTTGGTTGAAATATCGTAAACCACCCGGTTGATTCCCTTCACGTTGTTGATGATTTCGCTCGACACTTCCGCCAGAAATTCATACGGAAGCCGGCTCCACTCAGCGGTCATGCCATCGGTGCTGTTGACGGCACGCAGCGCGATGGTTTTTTCGTAAGTACGCTCATCGCCCATCACACCTACCGACTGAATGGGCAACAAAATGGCGCCAGCCTGCCATACCTGATTGTACAAACCGTGTTCACGCAATTTCTGGGTGTATATGGCATCGGCCTCCTGCAACAATTGGACTTTTTCCGGTGTAATATCACCTAAAATGCGAATTCCAAGACCAGGCCCCGGAAAAGGATGCCGATGGAGGATAAAATCGGGAATTCCCAATGTCAAGCCTACCCTTCTTACCTCGTCTTTAAACAACATGCGCAAAGGCTCCACAATTTTTAATTTCAATTTCTCGGGCAATCCACCCACATTGTGATGGCTCTTGATGGTCACCGAGGGACCGTGCACACTGACTGATTCAATCACATCGGGGTAAATGGTGCCTTGTCCCAACCAATGGAAATCCGGATGGGCTTCAGAGGCTTCCTCAAATAGGTCGATGAAGAGTTTTCCAATGATTTTTCGTTTGGTTTCGGGGTTGCTCACACCCGCCAACTCCTGATAAAAACGGGATTTTGCATCCACCCCTTCCACATTGAGGCCCATGTCTTTGTAGGAGGCAAGCACTTCTGCAAATTCGTTTTTGCGCAGCAAACCGTTGTCTATGAAAAAACAATACAATTGTTCGCCGATGGCGCGGTGCAACAACATGGCGGCAACCGTGCTGTCTACACCACCTGAAAGCGCCATAATCACTTTTTCTGTTCCAATTTTTGCTTTTAATTCAGATACCGTGTTCTCTACAAAATGTACGGGCGTCCAATCGCCGCTGCAATGGCAAATGTGCAACACAAAATTCTGCAACATCTTGAAACCTTCTGCACTGTGATACACCTCCGGATGGAATTGGATGCCATAATAAGGATGATCAAAACGGCCGGTCTGGGCACGGAAAGCTGCAACCGGAATACTATCGGTATGCGCCAGAAGATCAAAACCCGGGGGCAGGCTTAATATGGTGTCTGCGTGACTCATCCATACCTGGGAGCGATCGGGCACATTTTCAAAAAACGGATCATTTTGCGCATTTTTCACCAGAAAAGCCTTTCCATATTCCCGTTTCTCTGAACGACCTACCTCGCCGCCGTAAAAATCGGCGGTGAGTTGCGCCCCGTAACAGATGCCCAACACGGGCAACTTGCCGGCAAACTGGTTCAAATCAAGCCGCAATGCATCTGCTTGTTTTACCGAAAATGGGCTCCCCGAGAGTATCACCCCTTTAATATCAACAGTAAGCTCGGGCGCCTTGTTGTAAGGGACAATTTCGCAGTACACATTCATTTCGCGCACGCGACGGGCAATCAGCTGCGTGTATTGCGAGCCGAAATCGAGTATGAGGATCTTTTCCATGAAAATTTTTGATTGAAGGGCGCAAAATTAGGGATTTATACTTCAAGCTGCCAAGTTTTGTGCATAACGATCTTTATAAATCATTATAAATCAGCGAAATCCATCCTGATTTATCCACAAAATCCGGCGAATCCTGGTATAAA
>JAGWYI010000750.1 GCA_018969455.1 Bacteroidota bacterium
TGAATGTATGGAAATATTTTGCTTTTTTATTTCCAGTTTGACCTTTATAATCCGTTCTCGCGCTACGCCATGCGCCTCCAGCATGCCTTTGGCACGCACCATATATATACCATCCTGTTCCAGTGGAATCTTTTCAATAATCTTCCCGGTAAAAACGGCTTTGGGATATTTGGCCGATTCCATGTAATTTTCGTTAAAGTGTTCTTGTTGAAGCGAACTGTTGAACCCCGCTATTGTTTTTACGTCTACCGACCAGGCGAAGGTATGAGACTCGAGGTCGAAAGCGCCTTTTAGCTGATTGGAACCGGCACGGATGGTTTCGAGCGGCGCCGTGGAGCTCATTGTAAGTTTTCCGTGTTCGCACCGGTATAAACGGGGGGGTGGAGTATGCAGGGAAACATTTTGTATCAAGGTAAATTGCGTCGGAAAAGCGACAAAAGGCCAAAGAACCAGAATCGTAAAAAGCCGTCCGATGCGCATAGAGATATTGGGTTTGAGCACACAAAATTAATAAAATTCAGGGTATAAGGTAAAAAATTGATTGGATTAGGCATGAAAGACCCGCTGAAATGGATATTTTTGTGGCGGAAAAAGGATTTAATCGGCCTGGTTTTTGTAAAACCCAAAACACCGTTTTCTTTAAAAAACTGTCCGTTCCCTTGCGGATCTGGAAAATATGAGTACCTTTGACCAAGCATATCCAATAATCAACAGACATCATCATCCATGAGTTTCCCTTTTATCAAAAAGAAACAGGAAGCGACCACCGATTTTGAAGATCAAAAGAAAGGGTCTTTACTCGACAAGTTCGAAGAGGATTTGCATGTGCTCGCTAAAGACGAAATGACACGTGTAGAGGGGGGGAAATCTTCCAACAAGTCCCTTTCCGATTATTCTGAATATTCTGATTTGCGCAATAGCCTCGGCGGTACCATACCGCTGTAATGTATAGTTTTAACCGAACTTTTGTGCCGCAAGCCACCCATTCAGGTGACTTGCGGTTTTTTTATCGGCTCTGGTACTTTGGGCTGCTCGTATAGGTGCTTGGTTTTTTAACCTAAAACATTCAAAGTCAGTATTTGATATGACCATTCATGCTGCCTTTCAGGCGGCATTCAGAATAATTAAATAAGTTAGCATGAATGATCTGGAATTGATTGCTGCCCTGCTTGGCGTATGGAGTGTATGGCTGGTGGTGAAGCGCAAATGGTGGGCCTTTCCCATCGGCATTTTAATGGTAGTTTTATATACCTATGTGTTTTTTGAGGCCCGATTGTATTCAGATATGTTGTTGCAGATTTTGTTTATCGGTCTTCAAATTCAAGGCTGGTATGCCTGGAGCAAGGGCGAGCGGGCAACCGATTCGGGAATCAAGGTGCGCGTTTTGAAACGGTGGCAATGGGCAATCGGGCTGGCCGGTTTTTTGGTTATGGGCGCAACGCTTGGCTGGGCAATGCAACAATATACCAATGCAGCCTTGCCTTGGCTGGATGCTTTTACCACGGCTGCATCTGTGTTGGCTCAGCTGTGGATGAACTTTAAATATCTGGAAAACTGGTATTTGTGGATAGCGGTAGATGTGGTCTATTTGTACCAGTACAGCGCCCGAGGATTGTATTTCACCACGGGGCTTTATTTTATATTTTGTTGGATGGCAATATATGGGTTGCACGCCTGGCGCGCACAATATAAAGATTCGGAATCATAGGATTGAAATTTTATATT
>JAGWYI010000087.1 GCA_018969455.1 Bacteroidota bacterium
AAGTGGCCGATCACCGCAGCGCCTTTGCCAATATGCTGGGGTTGTTGCGCGGTCGGGTGTACTATAATCTCGAATCGTGGTATGTAACCCTGTCGCTGGTGCCGGGTTATGCGGTGAATGCCCGATTTATGGAAACCATGATGGGTGTAAAAGAGCGTTTTGATTTGCCACAGGAGCAAATTAGTCGTACGCGGGCCTGGTTGCGGCTCGTTCAATCGGTGTTTAAAATGATCGGCAGTTTGTTGCGCTTGTCATCGGAGCGAATCAAATTCAAACGCACCCTGGATGGCATCATCGCCGATTACAATGCTTGTGATTTTGATCAAATGTCGCCCCATCAATTGATGGAGCGCTACCTGTATTTTGAAGATTTTTTGGTCAAACGCTGGAAAGCGCCCCTGGTAAACGACTTTTTTGCCATGATTTATTTCGGGTTGCTCAAAAAACAATGTGAAAAAATCAGTTCCGAAAGCGGCAATTTGCACAACGATTTGTTGGCAGGCAGCCGGGATATTGTGTCTACCGAGCCGGTTCGGCGCATTTTGGACATTACGGCCACGGTACTCGACCATGCATCGGCTGCCGATTATTTTAAAAACCATACCGCCCGGGAAGTATGGGAAAACTTGCGGCAATGGCCTGATATTCAACAGAAAGTACAGGATTACCTGGCTACTTTTGGCGAGCGCACGGTGGGCGAATTGAAATTAGAAACCATCACGTACACCCAGGATCCGCTCCGTTTTATTGAAATTGTACAAAGTTATGTAGCGCAGGGCATTCGCAAACGCTTGAGCAACGAGGAGGAGCACATTCGCGCACAGGCGGAGGCGACGGCGCGGGCTGCCATGCGCGGGAAGCCGATCAAAGGCGCGTTATTTTGGTTTTTGGTGCGCAAAACCCGCATTTTGGTATCGGCCCGTGAGAATTTGCGCTACGAACGCACCCGGGGATTCGGGATGGTACGGCGCATGTTTTTGGCCATCGGCAAACAATTTTATGCCGAACATTTGATCGAACAGCCCCGCGACATATTTTACCTGACCCGGGATGAAATTTTTGACTTTATCAAAGGCACGGCGGTTAGTTTGCAAATCAAGCCGCTCATCGCCTTGCGTCAGGCGGAATATGCCCAATATGCCGCAGAAGGTCCGCTGGCAGAACGCATCATCACGCATGGTATCGTGTACCATGCCAATGATTTTAAATATGTGGCAAGTGTAAAGCGTAGTACCTCTGAGGATTCCGGCGTTTTGAAAGGCCTGGGCTGTTCTGCCGGCATCGTACGCGGCAGGGTGCGGGTAGTCCATCAGGCGCATGAAACCCGCTCATTGGATGGGGACATTTTGGTGACTTCTTCGACTGATCCCGGCTGGGTGACCCTGTTTCCATCGGCTTCGGCCATTTTGGTAGAACGCGGCAGTTTGTTGAGTCATTCGGCGATTGTGTCGCGCGAACTGGGCATTCCTTGTGTGGTGGGCATCAGCGGCTTGCTGCAAACTTTGAAAACGGGCGATTGGGTAGAGATGGATGGCACACGCGGTACGGTACACCTCCTTTCAAACGAAAATGCAACTACATGAAACAAAAAAAAGCCCTTGAAGGGGTAGATCACGATTACATTCGTTACGCCAATGTGTGGGAGGATGCCCGCCTGTTGCTTGAAGGACTGGCGCCTCAGGCGGGCGCACGGCTGCTCAGCATTGCCAGCGGCGGCGACAATGCCCTCATGCTCCTAACCCAAAACCCCGAACTCGTGGTTGCGGCCGACCTCAACAGTGCCCAGTTGCATCTCTGCGCCCTGAAAATAATCGCAATTAAAAATCTGGAATGTACTGAATACCAACGGTTTGTCGGTTTCTTGCCCGCCAAAGATCGCATCCACGTATACACGCGTCTGCGTTCCCAACTTGATGCGCCTGCCCGCGCATTTTGGGACGAACACCAGGCTGAAATTGAGGCAGGTGTGGTACATGCAGGCAAATTTGAGCGCTATTTTCGGATGTTTGCACATCAAATATTGCCCTGGATTCATAAAAACAAAACGGTGGAACGCCTGCTGGAACCCAAAAGCGATGCAGAACAAGTCGAATTTTACCAAAACCACTGGAATACCTGGCGCTGGCGTACCTTGTTCAAATTGTTTTTTTCAAAAACTGTGATGGGCTGGCTGGGACGCGATCCGGCTTTTTTGGATCAGGTGTCGGTGCATGTGGGCGATTTTATATTTAATCGGGCTGCACATCACCTCAGTACGGCCGATTGCCAGGACAATTTTATTTTGCGTTACAATCTTTCGGGGAATTTTGGCAGCCTTTTGCCCGATTATGCCCATGAAAACGCCTACCGGCAAATAAAAAACAACCTGGATGCCCTGAAATTGTATCAGGGATTTGTGGAAACTGCCGCAGTACCTTACGGGAAATTCGACGGATTTAACTTGTCTGACATCTTTGAATATCTGGATTTGGCCACCTTTACCCAGTTGGGCAAAGCTTTGGCGGATGCAGCCCGGCCCGAAGCTCGATTTTGTTACTGGAATTTGATGGTAGCGCGCAATCTGCACCTTATTTTGCCCGAGTACTTTACCGATGAAACGGCGCTTTCCTCGGTACTCACCGAGAAAGACCGCGGCTTTTTTTATCAGGGTTGCCTGGTAAATGTTCGCCGTTAAATGTTAAACAACCCTGTACTTTGGTCACATGAATACACAAACGACCCATTTTCTGTTGTTGAGCGGCGGCTTTTTACTGCTGTTTGGCATTTGTGAATACCTGTACCATGTGCGCAAGTGGCAGGTTGAAAACACCCGTAAAGTAGCGCATGCAGGTTCGGGCTTGCTGGCCCTGAGTTTTCCATTTATTTTAGAGGATTACCGGCTGGTTTTTCTCATTTGTGGTGCGTTTTTGTTGATATTGGTGGTAACAAAATACACCAAATTGTTGCGTTCCATTCATGCCGTGGCACGGGTGACCTACGGCAGTTCGATGTTTCCGATTGTAGTTTCCATTTGTTTTTGGTTTTACAGTCGCGACCATGATTTGATCAAGTTTTACTTGCCCATTTTGGTGATGGCACTCGCCGATCCTGCGGCTTGCTTGTTTGGGCGGCGCTTCCCAATGATGAAATTGTACAAAAAAAAGACCCTGGGTGGGTCATTGGTATTTTTTGCCACCGCATTTTGTTTGGGTGTGTTTTGCTTCAACGCATTTCAAACGGGCGCTGGTGTAGAACTATGGATTTTCAAATGTGCCTTGCTCGCGCTGTGTACTACCCTGGCAGAGGCTTTGTCGCAAAAAGGAAGCGATAATCTGACGATTCCTTTGAGTGCATTGGGGGTGTTGGTCTGGTTTTAGTTTTTTTACTTTACTCATTTTTAAATCATCCTGCCTAATACCGGAATCCCCAAAAAGCAACAAGAATCCTGGAAATGCCTTTATTTGAAACCATTTTGCCATGAGAATCATAGAAACCAGCCCCGATTCCACCGGATTTGCCCAGTTTGAGGCTGCATGGACACAAATATGCGCCGAATGGACGCATTCGGCATTTAGCAAAAAAAATTTGGTAAAAGGCTATTTGTTGGAATACGAAAACCGGTACCAGGCATGCGTTGCGCTGTACCACCACCCTGACTTACAATTGGATGCGCAGCCGGTACTCACTTTGGGCGCGTATGCGTGTACGAACGATTCTGTCCCGAGCGCCCATTTATTTGAGTTTGTTTTTCAGGATATACAAAGCCAGTTTCCACATATAAAAACCATCATAGGGCCTATGGAGGGCTCTACCTGGGAAAATTATCGATTTGTATTACCCAGTCTGACAAAACCTTATACCCTGGAGCCGATGAATCCGGCTTGGTACCCTGCGCAATGGGAGGCGGCGGGTTTTGAGGTGTTAAAAAAGTATCAATCCAATTTGGCGCATTTTTCGGAGGAAAACCGAAAGGATATCAGCGCTTATTTGACGCATTTTGAAACACTTGGGGTGCATTTTCGCAATTTTAACAGCGCCAATGCCCTGGAGGAACTGGAAAAACTGGCCGATTTTAACATAGCCGCTTTTGATGCCGCTTTTTTGTACACTCCCATTGAGAAGGTCGAATTTGTAGAAAAATACCAAAAGATACTGCCGCTCATGCGCGATGAACTGGTCATCCTGGCAGAACAGTACAACCGCATTGTCGGCATGATTTTCTGCATCCCCGAGCCCCGCGATCCGGAACACAAACAAATGATTGTCAAGACTTTGGCGCGGCTCCCGAATCCCGAATTCAAAGGCATGGGCGAGGTATTGTGCCAGTTATTGGTCAACCAGGCGCTTGATTTGGGTTTTAACCAAATGATACACGCCCTGATGCGGGTCGACAATGCCTCTATGCGCACATCCGATCACTTTTGGGGGAGCCTTTTTCGGGAATACGTATTGATGTACCGCAATATGTAAAATATGCAAAACGAGTTAAATAACATCAGTAATTTGTTTTTTCGGCATGCATCGGTGCAGCCCGATGCGATGGCCCTGCACGACGGCGCCCAAACCCGCACCTATGGGGAATTTGCGACTGAAGTAAGGGCCACTGCGGCTTATTTGACCCAAATCGGGATACAAAAAGGCGATCGGGTGCTGGTATTTGTGCCGATGGGGCTCGATTTGTATCGGGTGGTGATGGCCTTGTTTCAGATTGGTGCTACGGCCGTGTTTTTGGATGAATGGGTGTCGCTGGCTCGCTTGCGCCTTTGCTGCAAACTCGCAGATTGTAAGGCTTTTATCGCGCCCTGGCAGTTTCGCTGGATCGGTTTTTTCATCCCCGAAATTCGAAAAATTCCCCTCAAACCGGGCTTGGGGTTTTCCCGGAAGCAGACACTGGAAACCCTCTGCGCCTGTGACCCCGATGATACCGCCCTCATCACCTTTACCACAGGCAGCACTGGAATACCGAAAGCAGCCCGCCGAAGTCACGCTTTTTTGGGAAACCAGTTTCAGGTATTGGCTGAAAAAATGAACCCGAAGCCCGGCGCCGTGGTGATGACCACCTTGCCCATTGTGTTGTTGATCAATTTTGGCACAGGGGCCAGTTCTGTGGTCGCCCGGTTCAGTCCGAAAAAAGCCCGGCGACTTAAGGTGGATGTGCATTTGCAGGAAATAGAAGCATATGGCGTGGATACCATCATTGCTTCACCGTATTTTATGATAAAATTGGCCATGGGAGCGGAAAAGAAGCATTTTCCTCGTTTGAAAAAAATTTTTACCGGCGGTGGGCCTGTTTTTCCGGAAGAGGCGGCGCTGATTCAACAGACGTTTCCCGAGGCAAATGTGTACATTGTGTACGGATCTACTGAGGCGGAGCCCATTTCAAGCATCGAAGCGCCCGAATTGATGCGCCGGAACAATTTGTCCGATTGGGGTGGTTTGTGCGTAGGCACGCCCGATTCCAACACGGAACTGGCAATCATCCGCATCACTTCAGATGCATTATACCATACGCCTTTGGCAGATTTGTTGCAACCCGAGGGTGCGCTGGGAGAAATCGTTGTGGCAGGAAAGCATGTGCTGTCGTCCTATTACAACAACCCGGAGGCTTTGAAACAACAAAAAATTGCAACACCCGAGGGCAAAATGTGGCACCGCACCGGCGATGCGGGCTTTATGGGCAGTGATGGGCAGTTGTATTTATGCGGGCGCTGCAAGGAGATGATTTGGTATGAAAATCAATGGATTGCGCCCTTTATTTGGGAATCGGCTATGCAAAGAAAAGGGACGGTTTTGCTACACGATGGTCAATTGATTCTTGTTTTGGAGAACGATGTTGCACACAATTACCCGGAAACTTTTCCGTTCACCATAACCCGTATCTTACGGGTAAACCGGATTCCCCTGGATCCGCGACACAACACCAAAATAGATTATGGCGCTTTGCGCAACATATTGAAGTTAAATTAGTTGCATTCAAAAAATGGGTCTTTGTCGGACCTTGTGTAAAGGGTTGCAGCGTGTATTTGGCCATTTCCCATGACTGTTGTCTGCGGTATTTTGGGTTGCATTTTGAAGCTATTTGGGCGCTTATACCAGGATTCGAAGGATTTTTTGGATAAATCAGGATGGATTTTGCTGTTTTATAAAGATTGGTACGCATAAAACCTGGCGGTGTGAAGTATATTTCGGGTTTAATACCAGAATGGCTTGTGAAATTATAAAATATCCTGCACATTTGTCCGTTCACGACCACTGGTCGCATGGATGCTGAAAATGAATAAACTGAATAAATATTCCCGGTACCCGCGTTTGGTGTTGACGGCTTTCTGGCAGGAAAGCGCGGAAACCTCGCGCATGTTCCACACGTTCCTGCGGGAAGGCCGGGGTTGGGTGCTGGAATCCTACGAATCGAAGCAACCCAGCGAAGCAGAAATGCAAGCGGCTATGGAGCAGTTGAAGGATTTGCCGCGTTTTCTGCCCTTTTTTGTGTGCATTTTGGTACCTCTGCCTGGGGTAACAGAGGGTTATGCCCTCGTTGCCGTGACCCTGGAAAAATGGATGGGACACAAATTTCACCTGTTGCCCAGCGAATTTCGGAAGGTGTTTCATCAGGAGTTGGAGCGGCCGGTGCGGGAGCTTGAAAATTAAGTTTAGAACCGGAATTTTAGTAGCGCAGTGTGTTTCCAATCGCCAAAAACGAAAGTAGCGTATTACTCTATTGTCAAAACACCATACAAAGGTACATTAGTCATCCAGTCTTGTACCCGATATGGGCTCATAGAGGTACGGATTGCCGTGTCCGATGTGTACTTTTCGACAAAAACTTTCAAACTTTTCGACTTCAAATTTTCTGCTGCCTTTACTTCAATTGGGATTACCTCGTTTTGTGATTGAATTAAAAAGTCGATTTCCGCAGTCGCGTTGGTGGCAGTCCAGTAGTAAAGTGTGTGCTTGATTTGTAGTTGTTGCGCTACGAATTGTTCGGTAAGCGCACCTTTGAATTCTGTCAAGATATTGTTTTTTTCAAGCAGGATTTTTGGGTCAACTTCCGCAAGTGCATTTAACAGCCCGATGTCTAACAGGAACAATTTGAACGCATCCATGTCGGCATAAGCATTTAAGGGTATCATCGGTTTTTCTACCAAACCTACTTTCAGCACCATACCCGCGTCAGAAAGCCATTGAATGGCCATTTCAAAGTCTTTCGCTCTTGCCCCTTTTTTGATTTGTCCGTATACAAATTTTCGATGTTCTTTTGCCAATTGGCTGATCAAGGCATGCCAAACCAACCTGATTTTGGGTACAACTTTGATGGGGGCATATTTTGCAAAATCATTTTCATAGCCGATTAGAATCTTATTCTGGATTGCACGGACCTCCCTTAAATCACCTTGTTGAATATAAGATTGTACTGCTTCAGGCATGCCCCCTATGAAGTAATAGAGCCGCAACAATTCCACCAGTTTATCGTGAAAAGGCTCAATTACCTGCCAGTTTTGAGCCTCCAAATGGGCTTTGAGCAGGCCTTGACCCGTATTTTCCAAAAATTCGAAAAAACTCATCGGGTAGAGTCGCAAAAAATCCACTTTACCAACGGGAAACGAGGTGTTTTGCTGCAAAGAAACACCCAACAAAGAACCTGCCGCAATGATGTAATATTCCGGGGCTTGTTCGCAGAAATATTTCAATGCTGTCAACCCTTTTTCCGCTTCCTGTATTTCGTCAAAAATAAGCAGTGTTTTGTTGGGCAGTATTTTCTGATTGGCTTCGATTTCAAGCACAGAAAGCACCCGCTTTATATCAAAATCCGATACAAACAATGATTTTAGGCGTGTACTCGCCTCAAAATTCAGATATACTACTTGCTCAAATTCATTTTTCCCAAACTCCCGCATGAGCCAGGTTTTACCCACTTGCCGCGCTCCCTGCAAGATTAAGGGCTTCCGATTCCGGGCATTTTTCCATTGGACCAATGCCGTATATAGCGTCCTTTGCATTTTTTACTTTGATTTTATGCGCAAATTTACACTTTCCCCTTTGAATAAATGTGCTTAAACACACTTTTTCAAATGAAAAAATGTAAAACTCAACACTTTTTCTAAGGAAATACCGTAAATCTAACTTCTTTACGGGAGGATACCCGCACTTCATATCGGATGCGAAAGTTGCACAACCTTATTTTGCAAGATGATAGATGGGATGGGTGATTGCGCTTGGCCTTAATTGCAATTGTACATTTGAATATCAGAGAATGATGTATCTGTTGTTGGTTGTGGTTATTGTGATTTTTGGGGATTCAAAAACGTTGATGCATGTTCGATATGCTTGATGGGCGTATAAACTAAAGATTAAGCGGAAAGAACCATTAATACCAGCGGAAGTAAAGACAAAACGCACCGGAAAAACAGATCGAATGGGTTGCAAATTTTAAGAAAATCCTGCATTTTTGCTAAAACTATTATCTAATAGGCGATACTATCCGCGTTTTAGGCATTCATCCTCCAATTTTTATGATCTATGCATAAGCACACCTGGTTAATCCTGATATGCTTTTGTACCCTGGGTACACTCCAAAGCCAATCTATTTATATTGTAATGCAGGAAGATTCAAATGTGTCTGAATGGGCAATTTACAAACTTGATTTAGCTACTTGCACGTATTGCCCAATCATTGAGCCGGATGATTATTCCTTCTTTGGCCTTGATTTTATCGTATTGCCCAATGGGAAAATATTAACCCATACAAACAGCCTTAATCTGGTTGTTTTAGAATCGCCACCTTCTACCAATATTGTTTGGCAAGGTTCCAATAATATATACAATGCTTTCATTGTCGGCCCAAATGGTGTCGTATATCTAATCAGCAATACTGGCTTGGCCACATTTGACCCTGTGACTTATACCATCACTCAAATTGGTAGCTGGCCGCCAAGTTTTTCAAATTACTTTTTGGAAGATATGTATATTTATAATGGCCAAGTCTATGCTGCGGGCACCGACTTGGTTAATGGTGGCATAGTCAGTGTTCAAATAGACCTATCCAATCCCTCCAATTCAACACTTGTAGGTCCAACGCCACTGATTACTTCTGTTGGAGGCACTTACAATAATACCCAGGGGGTGTTTTACATAGAATTTGAACAAGCGCCTTATATGGATTTGAAATTTTACAATCCAGTTACCGGAAGCAGCGAATTGGTTTGCGACCTGCCCGAAAATGCCTATATTTGGTCTATAGACATTTTACCAGCGGGCTTGCCAAGTTACCCTTGCTTGTGTGTTACAAGTGCAGGATATCTAGGCAATCAATCTTATTCATATTGTATAAATGCAAATGCAATTATTCCACCTGCGACTCAGACCGAATTAGACAACAATGACCTCCTCCGTTACATCCTCTTTTCTAATCCTGGAGATCCCCTCGGCAGCATCATCGCCACGAGTGACACGCCTACGTTTCCTTTCAACCCGAATACCATGCAAGCAGGTATAACGTATTACATTGCCGCCATCGCTGGCAACGATATCAATGGAATCTTGGATTTATCAGACCCTTGTTTAGATATTTCCAATGCCGTCCAGGTTGTCTGGCGCCCTTTGCCGACCACCACATTTACGGTGGCCAACCCTAATGTATGTGCAGGTGCTTGCACTGTTGTGACGGCAAATTTTACGGGCACAGCACCCTTCACGCTATCCTATTCAACTACGGGCTCAGGCTCGGCGACACAAACTTTTTCAGGTAACAGCGGCACATTTCAAATATGTCCGCCTCCAGGTACAACACCAGGTAACTTGATCGTACAGGCAACTAAAATAGTGGATGCCTGGTGTACTTGTGAATGAGGGGACCGGATTTCGTTTCAGCCGAAATCCTTTGCGTAAAATCAGTCCCTAAGTACGAATACCGGAATCGTGCGTACGCCTGATGCGTTTTGCAAATTAAGCCAATACAATCCATTCGAAACAAGGTCAGCCTTAAAACTGCGCAAAAAGGTAATAATTCAAAAAGTATGTCTGTTTACATCTTGTGCATCTGTTACCTGGCTGTAAACTGGACTTTGTAAACGGTGTCGTAAACGGTGTTCCCCCCTTAGCGGCGACTTGAGAACCATGCTCCGCCAACTTCCGCATTCCATACCGCCACAAAGACGCGGAAGCACCAATCAAGGGTGGTTATTATACATGTTGGCTACTAAAAATTACATAGAGGAAACTCAAATTGTCCTTATCCTAATTTTGGTAGACGTCACTACAATAAAAAAACGGCCTTCAAGATGAGAATATTCAAGTATTACGCGCAAAAGGTTTTGCTTAATAACGGGCAATTCCACTTGGCGATACCGAAGAAATACAACAGTAACTTTTGCCATCTGATGGGCAAAAGCCAACTCCCCAAAATCTTTATCTTCAGTAACTACGATAGCAAATTCCTCATAAGCCATTGAAATAACAACCTCATCCGTTACACCATAAATTAACCAATGCAACTGGCTTTACCTCGTATCCACTTTCAATTAGTGCTTTTACGAGGGCTCCATGAAGATTTTCATCCGTAATAATCATGCTTCCGACATAACTTCGTCAGCAATCATTCTTGCCGCAAAATCTAATGCTGCAGCCACTTGCTCCCTATTCAAATGCGGATAAGCCTCTAAAATATCTTGAATGCTAAATCCATCTGCAATTTTGCGGATCACCAATTCAACCGTGATCCGAGTCCCTTTTATGATTGGTTTCCCAAGCATAACCTTGGGATCGCGCACAATAATAGATTCCTGCATGAATGATTTATTTTGTACAAATATAGGTCAGATTCGGGTTTCGGTAAAACATTTCCTGCACGCTTGCTTCAAATTTCACATATCCGCTTAAGACAAAAGTTCGGAGCTTACAGGATGAAAAGTGATGACGATTTAG
>JAGWYI010000751.1 GCA_018969455.1 Bacteroidota bacterium
ACAACACATTTAATGTCGCGCTGTCTTGCCTTAATTGTTCGTATATTCCGGGCAGGAAGGGTTCCGCATACTGCTCATCGCGCAACACACCCAAGGCTCGTGCATAGGCAATTCTTTCTTTCTGACTCTTGTACCGCTGGTACTGGCGCAAAAACAAGGACGAACAAAACGAAAAGAACAACAACCACAAAATGATCCAACCAAATCCAGGGTTTTCTGTGTGTACAAAACTGTCTAATAAAACAGCATATGCCAAGCCCAAAAGAATAGGCCACACCAATAAAATACCAAACCCGCCCGGCCAAAGCGCACAAACAACTCCAAACACCAAACCGGCAATTACCACGGAAGTGTAGCGCCTATTGCGCTGAATTTGAGAATCCCGAATGATGAGGGCCAGTCTGTGATTGAACAAAAACAAGGCAAATATACTGCTCAAAATACCCAAGGCAGAGAGAAAACTCAAAGCATTCAGGTTGAGCAAATCATTGTAATCCACCGGTATTTCATCCTGTATGGCAACCCGACGCATTATTTGAACCGCAATGGGCACACTGCACATAGTCAAACCATAATTCAACACCAGAAAAGCTGTGCGTACAGCAGTTTGGTTGCTTACCAGCCGTAAATTTTGCAGATTTCGATGAAAACTGATGGATAACCAGCCCAAAACACCTACATGCACCAACCAATCGCCCAAAGAAAGCCCCATAAGGCCATCGCCTTCAAATATCCGTTGAAACAAGGGCAAATTGGAAAATTGGGTATTTAAAAATGCGGTGAAAAGATTTCCTCCAATTAACAACGCTGCCAAAATGGTTGGCCCGAGTACAGCCGCACCAGGGCCATAACGCGTTTGCAACCAGTCGGAGCCCCGATCGGCCAATATCAAACCCATACCCAACAACAACAAAAACGCAACGAGCTTGATCCATTGTAACCAACTCGACTGCACCATGCCATCAGAGGATAACCAAAACAGGGGCTTTTCCTCCAAAATAACCGGCATATCGGTAGCCTGTGCACTTACAAACAGGTTGTTGCCTATGGATGCATCTGCCGGAAAAGGATGCGCCTGCTGATCATTGATGGTGTATCGTATTGGTATAAAAATACTAACCCGTTGGCCATTCCAATTTTGCCCTAATACCAAAAACCAGCCCAATGGCAACTGCAACACCTGGCGTTCAGGAGCAGTCAACAACATATTCAAGCGCTTTTTACCCGGAATCACCCGGGTATTGGACCAAAATAAAACAGAGTCACGCTGGTGAATAATCAGGGTAAACGACTGTTGGGCACATTCATCCCAATCAACGCTTTCTGGTTTTTGCAGCAAATCGGGGTGGGCTTGCAGCCATTTCTGTGCCGCTTCGGCCTGATTTGAACAAAAAACTGCAATTTCATCGGCATGCTGTTGCAATACTGCCGTATCTTTGTCCCACTGACCCGCGCTGAAGGCGACCATCATCAGGATCGCCATCACAATACCATAAAGAAGTACTCGTTTCATCATCATACGGGTAATGCTTGTGGGATTAAGCCGTTTTTTTGCCTCGGCAAAAATAAAAGATCAAAGTTTACGCCAATCCTTTAAGGATGCCTCTAAAAGGATTCTTTTGAAAGACCTTGTGACAAATATCAGACAAATTGCTATTTAACGGTATCTGTTTCCCAGAAACCGAGGCTTTTTTGAAAAGTTGCACAAATATTCAAATTTGTTTG
>JAGWYI010000752.1 GCA_018969455.1 Bacteroidota bacterium
CAGTTTGTTTGGGCTGGATTCAAAAAAAAATCCCAAGGCAGCACCGGTGCTGGATATAGTAAAAGCCTGGGATCGTCGCTCGGAAATCACCAATACCAGTGCCACCGTGTTTATGGTAATGGCCAAATATGTGGTGATTAAGTACAAAATACCGGATATTTATACCTTCAAAAAACTCACCGTGCCGGAAATCATCGACGCTGCCGAATACACCCGCAAGTACATGATGCGTCGGTTTGGCCGCATGGATGTCCCGCTGGGCGATTATCAAAAATTGGTACGGGGTAAAACAGAATTGCCTTTATCGGGAGCGCCCGACAATATCGCGGCAGTGTACAGCATGGATTATAAAAAAGGCAAGGTAAAAGGCGCGGTAGGCGATTGTTACATCGAACTTGCGCGCTTCACCCCCGAGGGGCCAATTATTGAATCTGTGAATGTGTATGGCGCTTCCAACCGGCCCGACAGTCCGCATTATGCCGATCAGGCGCCTTTGTTTGTGTCGTTTAAAACCAAACCGATGACTTTGAAGCGTTCGGAGGTGTTTGCGAAGGCGGAGCGGGTGTACCATCCAAAGTAGGGGAGGATTAACCGAATTCCTCTTCCAGCGACATCAAGGGCGGATTACTGGGTGGATTAAATTCGTCGGACTCGCAATATTTGAGTGCATCCTGGATGCGACGGTTGGTTTTGGGGTTTATTTCCACGCCGGTGTCCAATTTGTATTGAGTTATTGCTTGCAGGTAATAGGAAAATTGCTGGTCACATTCGTGTGAATGCCGGTTCATGGCCGATGCGCACAGTCCTTTCCCCGTTCTGTTACGGATTTGAGCGTAGTAAGCAATCAAAATTTGCCATCCTGTTATGGCAAAATAGCCTAAAAACAGTTCTGCAGTGCCCAGGCACAACATGGTTAAAGCCAATCCATCGTTATCGCCAGGTTTGAGCAGGGTAAGCGCTGCAAGGATGAATAAAAAGGACACATAGGCCAGTGAAACCACCAGCGCTTTGAGCAATTGAGGGGTATTGAAATGCCGTTTTATAGGGTCGAATGGATCCTGATGGGACTGAATTCGGTGATAAACATTGCCGATGATAAGCGTAATTCCCCAAAACATAACAATCGGAAAATAGGAAGCCACCTGCTGCGGCCAGCCTTCTGGTATTAAATCAAAAGTAATTTCTAAAAAAACCGGCGCCAATACCATGCCCTCAAAGATGCCGGCAACGATATGGGCAGGTATGATCAGCAAAAAGGGCAGGTTGTTCACAATTAGCGCTTTAAAAACATGCCCATACTTTTGAAAAAGCAGGTCATTTCGCATGCTTAATTCCATATGACTCCGCTCAGCGCGCTTGAACCGGATGGCCGCCAGATCTGCCTGTCGGAAGTACTCATTGATGTGCTGCATTTTAGTTTTCATGTTGTGTTTATTTAATGTTTAGGAAATCTGCTTGTAAAGTTGGAATTTGAAATACGCGATTATCGGGAAAAACTGTTTTTAGGTCAATTTCAGGGGCGCTTCCAACAACAAAAATGGTAACGTTGTCCGGGAAGTGAAAGATTCTGAGTTGATTCCCGTCGGAACCGGTTTGCAGTAAATCGGAATTTAAAATTAAACGGATGCAGGTTTGGTTGAATCGACTGTTTTGGCAAATAAGTTCTGCCAATTCCAGGCCGCCGTTAACATCAGTGAAACCCGATTTAGGGCGTTCAATCAG
>JAGWYI010000088.1 GCA_018969455.1 Bacteroidota bacterium
AGCTCGGATATGCTTTTACCATACCTGGTTCTCAAAATCCGGCATCAACCAAATTCACGCCTCCAATTTATGAAATTCGCCCTTGGCAAGCCTGGATCGTTCCAATATGGAGTCAGAAAAAATGGATTTTAAACGGGCGTATCCGATTAGAAGAACGCTTTAATTATCAACCTGAAGCACTTGAAAAAAGTGCCCGCAAACGATTTGCCTTACGCGAACGGACGCAAATTCAACTAAAACGAAACCTTATAAATCACCTGTCATTCCTTGCATCGGAAGAGGTTTTGCTACAAACTGGTAAAAACATAGATCATATTTTCGATCAAAACCGCCTAAGCACCGCATTGGAATGGAGCGGTGCAAGCAACATAGTACTCGAAGGCGCCTACATTTGGTGGTGGCAATTAAAGCAAAGTGGCAATACCGTTTACGACCGAGACATAATACGGCTTACCGCAATTTACAAAATTTAAATCCTACGTGCTCGCGCGAGGCTACAGCCTCGCGTGAAACAATCAATCGGGCTATTGCCCGATCCTACACCACGAATCGCAAAAAAACCTACAAATGCGTCCAAAAATCAATCGGCCCCGAAGCCCAATAATTCCGGCGGCCGATTGCAGTATTCCTACAAAAAATTCAGAACTCAGGATTTCCTGGAAGAAAGCCCAAATATCCCATAAATCGGACAAAAACGCACCAAGCTCGTGATCAGGAAAATCACTGCCACAACAATTGCCACGATTCCAACAACACCGGAAAGCGTTCCGTTATAGTACAAATAAGCGGCAGAGATTGCGATGACAAGGCGCACAATCTGGTCGATGGTTCCCATATTTTGTTTCATAACAGTTGTATTTTAAAAGTGTGAAGAAGGGCAAAATTCAACGATATTCGAAGTTACCGTGCACTTCGGCGAGTTCCACTTGTGCTTCCACGCGCACGAGAGTCTTCATCGAGTTGGAAATCAGACAATTGCGTTCGCTCATTTCGAGTATACGCTGTGTTTTTTCCAACAGCGTTTCCGATTGAACAGTCACACGCGGGCGCAGCACAATCTCCGTGACCTGAAATTTTCCATCCAATTTATCCACCACACCCTTGGCGTCACAGGCAAAAGCGTTGTATTCCAGTTTTGAGTTTTCGGCGATCGCCAAAAAAGTAGTCATCAAGCAGCTGCTAGCGGCGGCAACAAACAAGTGTTCAGGCGACCAGATGCCTGGCATGCCCTTAGGAAAATCGGGTGGTGTAGCAACTTCAATGCGTTGTGTCAATTCAGGCGCACTCAAAATGCCTTTTCGGTCGTGCTCCCACTGGAGCGAAACATCGTAACTGTGATCAGGAGACATGTTAAAATTGTTTAAAAATGATTGAATTTAAACGATTCGAACCGATGTCTGCTTCCGGGTTTTGCACGACCAAAGTAGATTGGCTTACGCCTTTGTACGCTGGCAAACAAACTGTGTGGCGGCAAATTTGCCGCTTTCTTTCAAGGCTTTAAAACCGCCGCGTACATCAATCAGGTTGTCGAACCCTCTAGCGCGCAGGATGGAAGTAAATATCATCGAGCGGTAACCGCCAGCACAGTGTATAAAAACGGGACGGTCTTTTGGCACCGCCGACATCGATTCGTTGATATAGTCTAATGGGGTATTGTTTACGCCTTCGAGGTGTTCGGCCTCGTATTCGCTTGGCTTCCGCACATCGATCACCAGCGCTTCGGGCATCACAGCAAGTTCATCGGCATTAATTCGCTGAATTTGGTCAATTTCCAGGCCTGCTTCTTTCCAGGCATCCATTCCGCCATCCAGAAAACCCAGGCAATAATCGTAACCCACCCGAGCCAATCGCTGCACCACTTCGGCTTCGCGGCCTGTGGGCGCCACAATGAGCAATTTTTGGCGCACATCGGGGATTAAAGCGCCCACCCAGGGTGCAAATCCGCCATCGATGCCGATGTTGATGCTGTTGGGGATGAAAGCCTTGGCAAATTCCTCCGGATCGCGGGTATCCAGCACCAAAGCGCCGGTTTCGTTGGCTGCGGCCTCAAAAGCGCGGGGTGAAAGCGGTTGTGTACCGCGTTCCATCACCGCATCGATGGAGTCGTAGCCCGATTTATTCATGGCCACGTTCAGGGGGAAATAGGCTGGCGGCGGCAACAAACCATCGGTAACTTCTTTTACAAATTGGGCCTTGGTCATATCGGCACGCAAGGCGTAGTTGGTCTGCTTTTGGTGTCCCAGACTGTCAAATGTTTCTTTCGACATGTTTTTGCCGCAGGCAGAACCTGCGCCGTGTGCCGGATAAACGATAACCGAATCGGGCAGCGGCATAATTTTAAGGCGTAAGGAGTCGTACAAGGTTTCCGCCAGCTGTTCCATGGTCATATCGGCGGCTTTTTGGGCCAAATCGGGCCGACCAACGTCGCCAATAAACAAGGTGTCGCCGGAGAAAAGTGCTGTTTCGCGGCCATTTTCATCGATCAACAGATAGCAGGTACTTTCCATCGTGTGCCCGGGCGTGTGAAGCACGCGCAGGCGCAATTTTCCGACTTCCAACTCTTGTCCGTCGTGCGCAATAAGGGCGTCGAAAGCGGGTTTGGCGGTAGGTCCGTACACAATGGGCGCACCTGTTTTTTGGCTCAAATCCAGGTGTCCGCTTACAAAATCGGCATGAAAATGGGTTTCGAGCACATATTTGATCTTTGCTCCGGTTTTGGCGGCACGCTCCAGGTAAGGTGCTGTTTCGCGCAAGGGATCAATTACGACAGCCTCTCCTTCCGATTCAATGAAGTAAGCGCCTTGTGCCAGACAACCGGTATAAATTTGTTCAATAGACATGACAGATTGTTTTAGTATTTGATTATCAAGCACTTGCTTGCTGAATGACCATTTGTAATTCACTGGAAGAGGCCATGCCCGACTTCCGCCAAACGGGTTCTCCGTTTTTAAACAAAACAAATGTGGGGATGGAACGGATTTGAAAACGCTCGGAAAGCATTTGGTTTTTTTCGACATCTATTTTAAAAATGGTGACGCCGTCGCCCATTTGTGCTTTCACATCTTCCAATACGGGCTTCATGGCGCGACAAGGCGCACACCAATCGGCGTAAAAATCCACCAAAACCGGTTTATCAGAGGCAATCAATTCTGAAAAAGTCATTTTATTTTGATTTTATTTGAAGTATAATTCCTTGACAAGGATGTAAATGCCCATAACAAGTACAAACCAGCCAAAAGCTTTTTTCAGTTTTTCGCCATCTATTTGGCGGCTCAAGCGATTTCCGATAAAGATGCCCGTTATCGCCAAAGCACTTACCGTACCCAACAAGGACCAATTGAGTTCCAAATGCGACAAATCACCCAAAAAACCAAACAAAGATTTTGCAGCAATGATCAGCAAAGAAGTCCCAACGGCTTGTTTCATCGGCAATCCACTAAACAAAACCAGGGCTGGAATGATCAAAAAACCGCCGCCCGCGCCGACCATGCCGGTCAATACACCTACAACTACACCTTCCAGAAGGATCATTGGGTAATTAAAATGTTGTTCTACAGGTTTCTCTTCCCCATTCTGAACTGATCTTCCCCCCCGAATCATCGAAATTGAGGCGAATACCATCAACAAAGCAAACAAGATCATCAACAAAATCGCCTTCGTAATAACCAAATTGCCCATATGACCCACCGTTGCCGGAATTTGCGGAACCAACCAGGCTCTTGTGGCATATACCGCCAAAATAGAGGGTATGCCAAAAATGACAGCCGTTTTTAAGTTCACTACGCCTTCCCGGTATTTGGGAATAGCCCCCACCAAACTGGTCGCCCCCACAATAAACAAGGAATAGGCCGTTGCTGGCACTGGGTCCACGCCAAACAAATACACCAATACAGGCACTGTCAATATAGACCCGCCTCCACCAATCAAACCCAATGCAATTCCGATTAATGCCGAAGCCAGATAGCCAACAAAGATCATGGTTTTACGTGTTTTCTGCCCCAAGTCGACTGAAACGGGCCGTTTTGATAAGGCAAAGTTAAGGGTAGTTTTTCCGGGAATTGTGGTGCTTTTCAGACCGCGAATGGTACTTTTTACGGATTGAAGTACAAAGCGCTCTGCCAGGGCAGTCTGCCGGTTCCAACTACTAGGGCAAATATCCAGAATTTTATTCCCTTACACATCCTCACATAACACATTGATCAAATTTTATTTTGCTAATCTGGCGCTTTTCAAATTATGAAGGTACAATCGAATCATTCGAAAGCGCCTGTTCTTATATCAGGATTCGCCGGATTTTGTGGATAACCCAGGATGGATTTTGCTGATTTATAATGATTTATAAAGATCGTTATGCGCAAAATCTGGAGGCTTAAAATATATTTCCGTTGGCTACCCTTACTTCCAATAAGAACGCCCGTCATTCTGGAAACAGAACAACGGGCGTTTTTTACTTTTCATATTGCATCATACCGCCTGGTATACATGCTTGAATACATTTTCTGCAAACCACTCAAAGGTGGTAGGCGTTGTGCTGGCAGCATCGCGCACACCGGCAGACAATTGCCCAATGTTAATGCCTTCTTGTAAGCCAACAAAAGCATCGGCCACACTTTCCGACATACCATATTGCATCATTCCCGCTTTTTGGTCGGCATAGCTGAACTCTACATAAGGCAGTTCCGGCTTTCCGATCGCTGCGCCGATGAGTTGGGTCATCTCCTGAAGGGTGTAATCGCGGGCGCCCAACAAATCGAGGTGCGATTTGCCTTCGAAAGGTAAATTCAGCAACTTTTCTGCGGCTACCACTGCAATATCGTGCGATGCAATTACCGGAAAAGCGCGGTCGCCCTTGATGCCGGAGCCATTGATGCCCATGTTTTTGATCATCCCGATGCTGTTGAAGGTGTTTTCCATAAAATAGGTAGGGCGCAAAATCAGAACATTGACGCCTTCCAGCGCATGCAAACGCTGCTCTTGACGCGCCACACCGGCCACGATTCCGGTTTTTTCCTCGGTATGTCCGCCTTGAGAACTAATAAAAAGCACATTTTTGACGCCTTGCGCTTTTACAGCCTCAATTTGCGCCAAACCAATGCTGTCTTGGTATGCTTTAACATCGGGTACCTGCATGTCGGTGGAGATGATAAGCAAAACCGCTTCAGCCCCTTCAAAAGCTTTGTTCAAAAAAGCCGCATCGGCGGAGTCGCCCACCCATGCTTCCGCGCCTTTTTCAACCAGGGGCTGTAATTTTTCTGCATGGCGCGCAATCGCGCGTACTTTTTTGCCCGCTGCCAGCAGGGCTTCAGTCGTTTTGCTTCCAATGCGGCCGGAAGCGCCAACAATTGCAATCATGTTGCTTGAATATTTAAGTTGTTATGGATGTACATACTAGAATGTATGCGATTTTGACAAAAAAAATCAACGACGCAGGGTTTTCACAAACTCAAGCAGTTGCATCAAACCCATTTCAAAAATGACCTTGCTGCGGGTGGCTTTACCTACGCTAAATGCCCCTTCAATGGTAGATAAAATGAAAAAAGCCATTTGAGTCGGATTAAAATCGGTGCGAAAGGCGCCCGCGATTTGCCCGTTTTTCAAGCCTTCCTCAATGGAACGATGCATTGACAGTATGACTTTTTTCAAACGCGCCTGAAATCCCGCGTCTATGGGCGCCATCTCCTGCGTCAGGTTGTTCAATGCACAACCATACTGCACATCTTGATCCGTCAATAGATGAACATATTTTTTCAAGGTATCCTCCAGTATCACAGCATGGTTGGATTCGGCCTGCTCGAAAGCAACCCATATGCCAGTATACATCGGACAAAGGATTTCATCTACAATGGCATACCCCAAATCGTTTTTGGTGGGGAAATAATGGTAAAATGCCCCTTTGGTAATACCCAACTCGGCCACAACCTTGTCGGTGCGCGTGCTCTGGAATCCCTGGCGATGTATCGCCCGGAAATTCTCCAACAATATTTTATACCGGGTGTCTTCCATTGTGCTGCAAAGTTACATACTTATTGGTATGCCGCAAGAGGCAAAGCCCATTTTTACCAAATTTTTTTTATCCGATTCTGTTGGGCTGCCCCGCCTTCCGGACCAATAAACAAAACCCAGGTAGCAAAATCTTCTGAAAAAGCAATAAAACGATGGGGTTCGAATGCTGGTACAAACAAAAAATCGCCCGTTTTAAAATCCATTTCAGCCATTCCAAGCTGAAACCGGCCAGTTCCAGATGCAATAATGTACACTTCATCACGAGTATGCGGCATTTGGTGATCTTCCAGCTCCGGCTGATAGATTTCAACCGTCAAGTTGCCGTATTTGAATAATTCCAAAAAGGGCAATTCCTTTTGCGCTAAAAGATCGAAGGCGAGACTCTGGCTGATTTTCATAATGGCAAAAAATAATGTATGCCGGTGTTGGGGCAAAAATTGGACCGAAGCGCGCGCGATCAAATATTTTCCTTAAAAATGTATCACTTTTGTAGTTCACTATTATGACCAGCTGAACAGGAATACGCTTTTGAACACTATTTTATATATAACTAAAAAATCATTTGATTGAGAACTTAATAAAATTATATTTTATACCAGGATTCGCCGGATTTTGTGGATTAATCAGGATGGATTTCCCTGATTTATAATGATTTATAAAGATTGTTATGTACAAAACCTGGCGGCGTGAAGTATATATTAATGTAATAAGGATTTTTTCGCCAGACCGGGCACGTTTTTCGCCGGAATGGGGCTAATCAGGACGAAAAAAGGAATGCCATACGGCGCAAAATGACTGCCACATTCATGAAAATATTAATTTTATGGCCTCTAAGAAACAGTTTTAAAACCTCCGGGATAGATGAAAGGTAAAGATTTTGGCGCCAGGCAAGGCTGATTTTTGAGGGAATAGCCATGTCCTATTGCCGAAAAAATAAATGCAGCATGGCGTTAACAGATTTGCCTTTCAGCATTTCGGAGGTTTTAAAACAGTTTCTAAGCCCATCCCGATTGCATCGGAAGCCGATCGGAAAAAACATGCCACACCATCCAAACTTTGGAATTAAACCAGGTGGGTTGGGTAACATCGCGATGTCATGCTTTCGAAAGATGGAATCGGGCAAAACCCGATGTTGCTTTTTATCTATTTAAGCCCTGCGAAAAGACATTTTTACCGATTTTCTACGCCAATCACCTTTTTTTTGTACACTTGCAGCACCATTTCCACTAATTACCATCCATTTATGCCGTTTCGCTTTCTCCTTCTCAATTTCGCAACGCTCCTCCTGTTAAGCGGCTGCAACTCCTCCTCCAATCAAAATATCCCGACCGGCCCCGACGCCCTCAGTTCCCACATCGACTCTTCGATAAACCCGGGGGCCGACTTCTTCCAATTTGCCCACGGCGCCTGGTTCAAAGCCCACCCAATCCCCGAAAGCGAACAAAGCAACGGCATCTTTCAATTGATTCAGGATACCATCAACGCCCAAATCCTGCAAATTTGCCAATCGGCAGCCGCCCTGAAAAACGAACCCAAAGGCAGCAACAAACAAAAAATTGGCGATTTCTACTTCAGTGGAATGGACAGTATTACCTTGAACCAACGCGGTATCTCCGATATAAAACCCGATCTCGACCGCATTGAGGCCGCTCCCGACCTGAATGCCCTGGTGCTCGAAGCAGCCAAACTCCATGTCACCACCGCCGCACCCTTTTTTAATTTGTATGTCGCCCCCGACGATAAAATCAGCAGCAAAAATGCCGTGCTGATTCAACAAGGCGGACTCAGCATGCCCGATCGGAGTTTCTATTTTGATACCGATGCCCGCACCGCAGGCATCCGCACCAAATTTGTGCAACACCTGCAAAATATGTTTGCCATTATGGGCTACGATGCCGCCAAAGCCCAAAAAGCAGCCAAACAAGTAATGGCCCTCGAAACGGCCCTCGCCAAATCGTCGCGCAAGCGCGAAGACACGCGCGACCCCATTGCCAATTACCACAAAATGGCTTTTGCCCAATTGCAAAGCCTGGTACCCAACATCAATTGGGCCAACTTTACCCAAACCATGGGCTTTACCACCAACATCGATACTGTAATCGTAGGACAACCCGAGTACCTGGCCGCACTCAATACCCAACTGAAATCTACCCCGATTCCCGTTTGGAAAGCTTATCTTAAGTATCAACTAATCAAAGGCTTGGCCTCCTATTTAGACGATAAAACCTACCTCGAATATTTCAGTTTTTACGCAGCAGCACTCCGGGGCGTAACCCAACCCAAACCACGCTGGAAACGCGTGGTGCGCCAAACCGACTCGGGCCTGGGCGAATTGATCGGACAAGTATATGTTGCCGAATACCTGCCCAAAGGCGCCAAAGAGAAATTGCTGGAAATCGGGAATGCCATTAAAACAGTGTACGCTGAACGCATCAAAAACCTCGACTGGATGAGTGCCGGCACCAAAGAAAAGGCCCTGCAAAAACTCAACGCCATGCGTATGAAAGTGGGCTATCCGGATAAATGGAAAGACATGAGCAGCCTCGAGATAAGCCGCGATGCCTACGCCCGAAACGTAATGGCTGTGGCCAAATGGAGTACTCAATTCAACCTCAATAAATACGGAAAACCGGTAGATCGTTCCGAATGGGACATGCAACCGCAAACCTACAATGCCTATTACAACCCCTCCAACAACGAAATTGTAGTGCCCGGTTGCAACATCATCGTGCCCGGTTACGAACGCAAACTGGCCGATGACGCCCTCCTCTATTCCATCATCGGCGGATCAACTTTCGGACACGAAATGACCCATGGTTTCGACGACCAGGGCTGCCAATATGATGAATATGGAAACCTGCACAACTGGTGGACGCCCGAAGACAGCGTTCGTTTTCATGAAAAAACCAAAAAAATTGTAGCCCAATTCAATGCCTATGTGGCCGTCGATACCCTGCACGTGAATGGAAACCTAACACAGGGCGAAAATATTGCCGACCTCGGGGGCGTCATGATGGGCTATGAAGCATTTAAAAAGACGACGCAGTACCAAAAACAGGAAAAAGTGGCCAATCTAAACCCCGATCAACGCTTTTTCCTCGGTTATGCCCTGGCCTGGATGATCAACGAACGCCCCGAATCGGTTAGCAACCAAATTAAAAGCGACCCGCACTCGCCCGCACGCTTTCGCGTAATCGGGCCCCTGTCGAATATGCCCGAATTCTTTACCACCTTCGGAATAAAACAAGGCGATGCCATGTGGCGACCCGAAAATGAACGTGTGCAAATCTGGTAAGAACCCGAATTTGACAACCATGCCGCCTGAAACAAACGAAATTGAACTGCTTGAACGCTTGCGCAACAACGACGACCGTGCGCTTGACGCCATTTTTTACCAATATTACGACATGCTGGTCAATACTGCCTGGCGTATCGTGGGCGAAGAATTTGCAGCAAAAGACATCGCGCAGGATGTTTTGGCGGAAATCTGGATCAAACGGCAGCAAATCAACATCCACAGCACCCTGGGCGGATACCTTCGTCGGGCGGTCGGAAACCGAAGCATCGATTACCTGGAAAAACACAAAAAAATGGTGTTTACTGGAGATGAAGATGCGCGCAGCGGTCTTTTAGATGAAGAAATGCCCGTTTTTTCAGATGAAACCCGTTTGTTGGAAGAAAAACTGCAAAAAGCCATCGAACAATTGCCCGAAAAGTGCCGAATTGTGTTTGTAATGAACCGTTTTGAAACGCTTTCTTACAAACAAATTGCCAACGAACTGCAAATTTCGATCAAAACAGTAGAGGCACAGGTGAGCAAAGCCCTCCGCATTCTCCGCAAAGTCGCCGAAACACACCGTTCGCTCCATCTTCTTTTGGGATTTTTTTGGTTTAAATCATTTTTTTAAAAATTACATAAGGGTAAAATTCTTTTTTGCCGTCAATTTGTAAAACCGAATCGAACATGTCTGATCAAACTCAAATGGAAGCGCTGCTGCTTCGCTCCTTTGGCGAAGCACTCGATGCCGAAGCATCGAACGCGCTTGCAGCTTGGCTGTCTGAAAACCCGGTGCATCGCGAACGGGCCGAACAGCTGCGCCAAATTTGGGACGCTTCCAGCCTAGAAAAGCCTTTTACGCTTGATTATCAGGCTGATTTGAACACGGTTCGTCAAAAAGCAGGACTTGATCAGATGCAGGTCGTGAAGAAAGCCTCGCCCTGGTATCGGCGGTACGGCCTGGCAGCAGCCGCTGTTGCTTTGCTTGTGGTGGGCTGGTGGGTTCGCTACGGCACTGAAACCCCAGAAATGTTGATGGTGCAAAATCAGGATCGGGAAAAAATGGAACTTGTACTGCCCGATGGAACGCATATTTGGCTTAAAAAAGGCGCAAACTTGCAATATCCTGCGCATTTTTCGGCAGGGAAACGCACGGTTCGGCTGAAGGGTGTGGCTTTTTTTCAGGTAACACACAATCCAGCACAGGTTTTTGAAGTGATTAGCCCGCAAAACGATCGAATTACCGTGTTGGGAACCGAATTTGAAGCCCGTTTTTCCGATGATTCTGTAAATGTTCAGGTGCGCAGTGGAAAAGTACGCTTTGAAGGCCCAAAGGCTGGAGATGTACTGCTCACCTCGGGTCAAAAAGCCGTTTTTGAACGCTCATCCAACCATATTTCGGTCTTGAACGCCACAGAAAATGACCTTTTCTGGCAAAGTGGCTTGCTCCGTTTTCAAAACACGCCGCTTCAGATTGTACTCGAAACCATGGAGCAATGTTATCAGATTGAAATAAATTTACACAAATCGGATCTGAAAAACTGTGCTATTTCGGCCGTATTCCC
>JAGWYI010000089.1 GCA_018969455.1 Bacteroidota bacterium
AATCGGTGTGCCAGGGGTGCATAAATGGTTGAAGTTTCGGCCGCGATTTTAATTTGTTTGTGGTGGGGCATACTTTTAATGGTGCGCAGATTGTGCAGTCGATCGGCCATTTTGATCAAAACTACCCGTACATCGGCAATCATTGCTTTAAGCACCTTGCTCAGGTTTTCTGCCTGTGGGCTTTCAGAATCGTGCAATCCATCCAGTTTTGTAAGCCCGTCAACGATCAGTGCGACCCGGTCGCCAAATTGATCATGAATTTGTTTGAGGGTTACATCGGTGTCTTCCACCACATCATGCAGGAGTGCGCATACCACAGCGGTAGGGCCCAGGCCAATTTCCTCTACACAAATCCGGGCAACTTCAATAGGGTGAAGGATGTATGGTTCTCCCGATTTTCGGCGTTGGGTTTGGTGAGCCTGGGCGGCTAGCTCGAATGAAACCCGAATTAACTGGCTGTCGCGTTTGTCTAGCGGAGTTTTGATGGATTTGAGCAAATTGCGGTATGCGCGTTGAATCAATGACCGATCGGTGCCTTCGCCTGGAATGGCAACATCAAATACGGCTGGCGCAGCGTCGTGGTGCATTTCAACGCGTGCTGCTTCCTGGTTCAACAAATTTTGTTTTTCCTGCTCCTTCATATCCTGGTAACGCAACAAAAAAATGATCGCTTTACAAATTTAGGCACAAAATACAGCAAAACAAAACCCTTAAGCATCTGTTAACGGTTTTTATCCGGTTTTTGCATTTTGCTATTCCATAAAATGTATGTACTTTTGCACTCCTTTTTGAATTCCTGATAAAAAGGATGCGGTAAAAGAATGGGGTATGTCAATTGGGATTGTCTCTAATTCAGCAAAGAACATACCACTATTTATTTTTAAGTGTTAACTGCGGGCGTGGCGAAATTGGTAGACGCACCAGACTTAGGATCTGGCGCCGTGAGGCATGGGGGTTCGAGTCCCTCCGCCCGCACTTTCTTCGATTGACGATTCATCTTTGAACCTGTCAATCATTTTGTCCATTTTCAATTGTATAAGTATGCCAAACGTTGTCCATAAAAATCTTGACAACACCACTTTGATGCTGACGGTGACAGTAGCTCGTGAGGAAATCCAGCCCAAATTTGATGCGGATTTGAAAAGATTTCGGCAGAAAGCCACCATCAAAGGTTTTCGCCAGGGGCAGGCGCCGGCATCCTTTGTAAAGCGAATGTATGGTCCTTCCTTGTTTTCCGATTTGGTAAATGAGTTGATTTCCCAAAATCTTTATGACTACATCAGGGATCAAAACTTCAATACGCTAGGCCAGCCATTGCCGGTGGAAAACCAGAAGGGTCTTTCCTATACGTCTGAATTTGAACCTGAATATGCTGTTTCCTTTGAAGTGGGCCTTGTCCCCGATTTTGAAATCAAGGGATTGGAAAGCGCGCCTGCATTCGATTATTATACGGTATCTAACTTGGATGAATTGGCGGCGGAGGATATGGAATATGCCCGTAAAAGAATGGGTAAAGAGTCAAAACCTGAACAGGATATTCAGGAAAACGACATTGTCAAGTTGGCATCAAAAGAGCTGGAAGGGGATGAAATTAAAGAAGGTGGATGGGAAACGACCATTACCTTGTTGATGCGTGATGTGACGAATCCGGACTTAAAAGCCATGTTGTTGACAAAAAAACTGCACGATACCATCCGGTTCAACCCACGCGATGTGGAATCTACCCGAGAGGAGGCGCACTATCGAAAATACATATTAAGCCTTCCGGAGGATGACCAACGTGCGGTGAACGATTATTTTGAGGGTGTCATCGTGGAAGTAAATCGCATGGAGTTGGCAGATTTGGACGAGGCTTTTTTTGAGTCCTATTTTGGGCCTGATGTAAAAACAGAGACCGAAGCCTTTGAAAAATTAAAAGAAGGTACGCGCGCTTATTATGAAAAGCAGGCAGATGCGGTGTTGTATCGTGACTTGCAAAAGTACCTATTGGAAGAAAATAAATTGGAATTACCGGAACGCTTTTTGAAGCGTTGGTTATATGTTTCCAATGAGGGCAGGTTTACCATGGCAGAAGTTGAAGCGGATTTTGAAAATACCCTCCGCATGCTTTCCTGGAGTTTGATACAGGATAAAGTCATGAAAGACAATGAATTGACAGTTACCGAAGAAGACATTCGGGAGGTTTACCGCAACCGAATCAGACAATACATAGGCTCCAATTTCCCCGAGCATTTGTTGGAATCCACCGTAGATCGCATCATGGCTGACGCCAAGGACCAGGAGGAGGTGCGCCTCAATCTGGTATCTGATAAGTTTTATAATGCGATTTTGCCCAAGATTCGGCGGGTTGAAAAATCCCTTACTTCTACCCAATTTCATGAATTTTTGGATTCATTGAAGGAAGATAATGCCTCCACAACGCTTTCTGAACAGGCGGAGGAAGCAGTAGATGCTTAACATGATTTTTCGTCGGCAATTAAGCCCTGTTCATCTGGTTTTTGGGGTAGTCAATCCAGCATTTCAGTTCCATTTTTTGTGTTGATAACCTATTTGCCAAATCGTTGTTTTATTTGCCATAAAAAGAAACGTTATGTTCAATAAAAATGAATTTCAAAAGTATGCTACCAAACATCTTGGTATGAGTAGCATGCATCTGGAGAAGTACATGCAAACTTCGGTTTCGGTACCGCAAATCCAAGGTTTTACACCGTATGTTATTGAGGAGCGTCAGATGAATGCTGCCGCACTCGACGTATTCAGTCGGCTGATGATGGATCGCATCATATTTATGGGGGTTCCTGTCACAGAATACGTGTCGAATGTCATTCAGGCGCAATTGCTGTTTTTGGAATCAACAGATCCAAAACGCGATGTTCAGATGTTTATCAACAGCCCGGGAGGCTCTGTCATTGACGGTTTGGGTATTTACGATACCATGCAGTATGTATCGCCCGATGTGGCCACCATTTGTACAGGATTGGCGGCTTCCATGGGTGCTGTTTTGTTGGCTGCAGGGGCCAAAGGCAAGCGTAGCGCGCTTTTCCACAGCCATGTTATGATTCACCAACCCATGGGCGGCGCTCAGGGCCAGGTTTCCGACATCGAAATTTCGTACAAGCTCATCAAAAAAATGCAAAAGTCTTTGTATGAAATTCTGGCACATCACACCGGTCAGCCATACGAGAAAATTGAAGAGGATTGCGATCGCGACAACTGGATGAGTTCAGCGGAAGCCAAAGAATATGGTTTGGTGGATGAAGTGCTCGACCGCAATAATCCGAAAGCGAAAAAAGACTAGGATATTGTCGTTTTTCGACACATTGCTCCGGAGAAACGAATACAATCAATTCGTTTCTCCGTTTTTTTGTTTAAGACGTACCTTTGGAGTTCTTTTTGCTTAAAATTTTAATCTTTTGATTTCTGACCAAAGCCTTTACCATATAATATGATAAAACGAGGAAAACCAGCACAGCACCGTTGTTCTTTTTGCGGACGTGGAGAAGAAGAAGTTATGATTTTGGTATCCGGGATGGACGGACAGATATGTGAAACCTGTACGGACAAGGCATCCGAGATTATCGATCAGGAGTTGCGCAAAGCGGGTGTAGAACCCCCCATGGAAGACAAACCCAATAAGAGCCCCAAGTTTGGAGGCCCTATCGAGTTGATACCTCCCAAGAGCATCAAAACCTTTTTGGATCAATATGTTATTGGTCAGGATGATGCAAAAAAAGTGTTGTCGGTTGCTGTCTACAACCATTACAAGCGCATTTCTCAGCAACTTAAATCGAAAGAAGCGGATGTTGAAATTGAAAAATCCAATGTATTGTTTATCGGCCAAACTGGAACGGGCAAAACATTGATGGCCAAATCAATCGCAAAACTCCTAAATGTACCATTTACCATCGTTGATGCGACGGTATTTACAGAAGCAGGCTATGTGGGCGAGGATGTGGAAAGCATCCTTTCGCGCCTATTGCAAGTGTGCGATTATGATGTTGAATCGGCCGAACGCGGCATCGTTTACATCGATGAAATTGATAAAATTGCCCGAAAACAAAGCAACCCGTCTATAACACGGGATGTTTCGGGAGAAGGCGTTCAACAAGGTATGCTTAAAATGTTGGAAGGCGCCGAAGTATTGGTGCCACCCCAGGGAGGACGTAAACACCCTGAACAAAAACTGGTTAAAGTGCATACCGGCAACATCCTTTTCATTTGCGGCGGCGCTTTCGATGGCATTGAAAAAGTAATTGCGCGCCGGGTTAATACCCAAGTGATTGGTTACAACAACCGGGAAACAGAAAAAATAGACCGAGAAAACCTGTTGCAATATGTAAATCATCAGGACGTTAAAAACTTTGGCTTGATCCCCGAATTGGTTGGCCGTTTGCCGGTAGTAGTGCATCTCGATCCGCTTGACATCGAAACCCTGCGCCGGATTTTGACAGAGCCCCGGAATGCATTGTTGCGCCAATATGAAGCCCTGTTTGCCCTTGAAAATATTGAACTGGTTTTGGAACCTGCTGCGGTTGATCTGATAGCCGAAAAGGCCCTCGAATACAAATTGGGCGCTCGCGGATTGCGCTCGCTTTGTGAGGCAGTACTCACCGATGCCATGTTTGAGATGCCAACACCTACCAAAAGCGATACGACACGCCAGTTTTTGGTTTCGCGCGCCTATGTAGCCGACAAATTGGAACGCGCTCGAATTGGACGATTAAATGCGGCTTAATGAATAAAAAAAGGGCCGGCTCAAAACTGAGCCGGCCCTTTTTTTATTCAACAAGGGTTACATCTCCTTTCCTTTTTAACGAAATGGTACGGCCGCAATAGGAAATTTTGGCCTCCATATACCACACACAAACACCAGGCTTGAAAGTTTGGGATCGCAGTCCCCCATCCCATCCTTCATTTATCCGTTCACTGTGGAACAATTTGTTGCCCCATCGGTCAAAAACTTCAAACCGATATTCAAGCAAACTTACACCAGCCGGAAAAAATGGATGAAATGTGGCATTATCAGCCCTAGATGCCGAAGGCGCTATTACATTTGGAACATATACAAAGGATGCGTCTTTTTCCAGATCGGCCCATTGTACCCGCGCCTCTTTCCGTACCAGTTCACAGGCATTCCGAACTTCAACCCAATAGATTCCGGGTTCGAGGGCCGTTATGGCAGGAAGCGTATCATTGGTCGACCACAAGAAATTTACCTGAATCTGGCCAGGACTTATTTCAGGGGACAAACGCACACCGGAAGTATCGCACGGCAAGATGCCATCGGTAAGACTGACACCCAAGACCGGAATTGGTTCGATGCTTGTGTCACGTTCAAACACACAATCGTTAGCATCTTGCACAAATAAAGTGTAGTCGCCTGGTAAAAGCGGGGAAAAACGCGCTGTATCGCCAAAAATTTGACCATCCAAACTGTATGTATAAGGTCCTGCCCCTCCTTGCACCTGGTAAATTTCGAGGGCGCCATTTGCCTTGTTGTCACAGGAAGGTTCTGAGCCCAGCGAAAAGCTCAAATCGGGAAATGCAGATACCTGTACCACCACAGTAGAGTCACACCCTTCAAACCCTTTCAAAACGAAGGATTGAACAGCGCCGGGAGAAACGGGTGTTCCGTTGTAATCATAGGTGGTTCCGGGACAAACGGTAAAATTCAAAGTATCGGTGGCAGTGGGTTTTTCAATCACTTTTACCGTTACTACCGAGTCGCACCCGTTGTTTACACTTTGCAAGGTGAAACTGACGGAGTCCCCTGCCACAAGTGCTTGATTTTGATAGAGAAACACTTCACCCGGGCATACTTTTTGGGTAAAGGCGCTGCTAAATTGAGGTAAAGCGCCTACGGTTACCAAAACAACAGAATCACATCCAGTTGTTGTGCTCGACAAGACAAATCGGGTTGTTGTTCCGATGGAAAGTTGCTGGCCTGCGTATTCATAAGTGGTTTTGGGGCAAACACGCACATCCAGGATGCTGCTGTCGGTTGGTAGGGCGTCTACGGTAATCGTGACGATGGAGTCACAACCCGTTAAAATGCTGCTGAGGGTAAAAACGGCCGTATCGCCCGGAACCAGCTTTGATCCATAATAATCGAGTGTGTCGTTGTAACAGATCATGCGTTTTTCTGTCCCGGTTACCGGCGGATACGCAGCTACCTTGATGGTTACCGTTGAATCGCATCCCAGATAATTGCTGAACGTAAAATTGGCAGTTTGGCCAACTGCCAGGTATGTGCCAAAATAATTGTAGGTTGCCCCGCCACATACTTTTACATTCAGGGTACTGAAAGAGTTTGGGTAAGCGCTTACAACTACCGTTACAATGGAGTCGCATCCCAGGTAATTAATCAGGGTGAACGACTGGCTTGTACCAACCGGTATGTGTGTGCCTTTATAGTTGTAATAAGAACCCGGGCAGGCCTTTACTTGCAAGGTTGTATCAGAGGTAGACCATGTCTTTACCACAACGGTTACCACAGAATCGCAGCCAATTTGATTTTTATAGGTAAAAACGGCACTGGCGCCAGCGGGAATAGCCGTTCCGTTGTAATTGGCAGATTTTCCAGGACAGGCATTAAGGTTGATTTGAACACTGTCGGGCGTACACACAAATTTGACCAAAAGGTCTCCCGTGGTTGAATTGTCGCAACCGGTTAGACTCAAAGACGCGTTTCCAATAAGAACATCCCAGTTGGCTGGTAACAAAGCGGGATCGAGGTGAATAGAATATTGTGTACTGGGCACATTGGCAAAGGATACTACCCCGTTGATTGAATTTTGCACATTCAAAACTGCACCGGCGCCGGATAGGAGTTGCACGGGAATACCAGATACCAGGGTATCGGCAGGGTCAATAACCCCATTGTTGTTGACATCTGACCATACACTGCCCGAAACATTGCCCGTTCCCTGATATAAATTGAGGGTAAGCGGGTCGCTGATTCCGGAACAATTGTAATTATCGGTCATTTCTAGCCAATAAGTACCGCTTTGTTGTGCGACGAAATTGGGCGAGTTGGCGCCTGCTATCGGGTTTCCATTGTAGTACCACTGCCAAGTGAGGATGTTGGTAAGGTTTGGAAAACACAGTGTATCGGGTGTGCAACGGGTATGGCAACCTGCAGGAATGGCAGCAACCGGTGGACCCGGCCGAATCACAACGGTGTTGCTCTTGCTTTCGCATCCGAATTCATTTACGACCCTTAAAAAATAAGCACCTGAAACATCGGTTTGAAGGTTTTGGCCAATTTGTCCATTATTCCAGATATATTGCCAATTGGGTTGATTGGGTCCTGTGTAATTTATGGTGTTGAGGGTATTTGCACATATGCCCGTACTTCCAATCGAAAATCCGCCGGGTACTGGGTGCACATCAACCACAAATGGATCGGAAACTGCGGTACAACCGCTTGTATTATCCGTGATGGTGACTGTATAATTGTAGCTACCCACGGTCAGCAAATTGCCTCGAAAGGCAGAAAAAACAAGTTCGTTGCCTTGACCCGCTCCGTTAGACCATGTATAATTATAGGCTCCGTTGCCCACTGCAACAAGATGCACATCTTCCCCATAACAGGCAGCCAATGAAGGATATGTAACGCCTACAACCTGTCCCAGGGCGTTTTCCAGATAGGCCTTTATCAAGCCATCGGGAGCAGGGGTAACATGAATGGTAACGGGAGGTGTTGCGTAGCTACAGCCATTGGTATCGGTTAAGGTGACCCGATAACTTCCTGCGGTATCGACTGTAATACTTTGATTGGTATGACCATTAGACCATAAAAATTGGACATTGGGGAGAACAGGCGCATTCAGCACAATGGATTTTCCTTCACAAATGGGCGCCGGATTGGAAGGTGTAATGGTTCCGGAAAGCGGATTGGGCTGAACAACAATGGTTTTGATAAAACTGGCTGTACACCCGTAAGCGTTTTTGCTAAATGCAGTTACCGTATAGGGGCCAGGTGTGTTATAATTGTGATAAACCGTGGCGCCTCCTGCCATATTGGCGCCGCCGCTGGCTGGATCTCCAAAATCCCAATAAATGTCATTTACATCGGGTCCGGCCACCCCATTGAATTCGAGCGCATTTCCAGTACATTGGCTGGTTGGTGGGGTATAGTTCAAAGGCGCCGGCGCCGGAATTTCTATTTGTTGTGTTTGAGAGGAGGTACATCCGCTTACTTCGGTAAGCGTAAGGGTTACCTGGTAAAATCCGCCCGCTGCATATACATGGCCAGGATCTTGCAAGAAAGAACTGTTATTGGGGCCGCTTGCGGGGTCACCAAAGTTCCAGTTCCAGCTTGTTACCGCATTAAAAGGAAGCAAGGTAGAAAGGTCTTTAAAAGTGGAATTTGCCCCCGGACAATCAAGAATAGGATCAAATTGCGCATGAAGGCGCACCGCTACCGAATCCAGCACATAGCAGGTGCTTCCATTGGTAAGTTGAACGCTTAATAGGGCAATGTATTTACCTGCATTGGAAAATTTAAATGCCGTTGCATCGGTATTGGAGGTTCCGGAGAGCGATGCACCCGATTGGCCAAATTGCCAAAACGCAGTTCCTGCGGCATATATTCCACCCAAATCCAGCAATTTGAATTGAAAGGAATCACAAATTGCAGTAGGCGTAATTGCAATATCGACCGAATTGGCAGGGCAGGGGCCGCCACCGCCTGGTATACCAAATCCGCCTAAACCGGATCCACAATAATTAAACAACAAAACGGGTCCGGCAGAAGCGGTACATCCATAAAAATTGGTAACAGATACCGTGTAATTGCCGTACTGATTGGTTATAAAGGTTTGAGTATTCCCGCCTACCGGGTTTCCATCCTGAAACCATTGGTAGGTATAATCCAAATCGGTAGATCCGAGTGCGGTGAGGGTTACAAATTTGGAATTGTTGCAAAAACCGGTTGCATCCGCTGTTGATATTGTCAGGTTGGGCTGTGGGCGTGGGTCTATTGAAAATTCTGTTGTACCCACACAACCATTTGCGTCGCTTACTCGAAGGGTATAACTGCCTGATGGCAAAGTTGGAGTTGCCGAATTGCTTAAAAATGAACCATTTACATCATACCAGGTATAATCAATAAATGTATTGGATGTTTTTATTTGTGCACTTGCACCTGCACACAAGCCGGAAGGGGCAACTACGTTGGGCAATGGCGCTGCCAAAACGGTAACCGGAAATTGGGATGTCTGGCCGCATACGTTGACAGAAACTACATGGCCCCCTGCTTCTGTCCAAAACAACTGGCTAGCATTGGTACCTTGACCTTGTGCAATTGCAGCAGCAGATGCCGGACTAATTTGCCATTGAATGTCTACATTTTGTAAGGAGGGAATGCTGTAATTAGCCAGGGTGTTGATGCATACTTGCGCATCCCCGACTATGGGAGGAGCCACAATGGGTTGAACATCGATGCGGGTGGTATCGGATATGCAATTCAATCCATTGGTGCTTTGGGTAGAAGCCGCAATCCATCGTGGGCCGTTGGCGTTCCAAGTGACGTTAATGGTATTTCCTTGAGCCGTGCTGGGTGCGCCAGGGCCATTTTGGATGGTCCAGATGATGTTGGTGTTGCTGGCAGCACCTTCCGCTGTGTAGCTGTAGCTGGTTCCGGGACAAATTTGAGTTGCGCCTTTGATGCCTGTGGGTTTTACGGGTAAGGGAGCAACCTGGATTGTCCAAAATGCTTCATTGGTACAGGTAAGGTTGGAATTGGCGGTTTGTGCGCGCAAGGAGTATAAACCGCTGTTGTAGGTAAAAGGGGGAGAAACGGATGATGCAGGAGCTACGGAATTCCAAACAGTCGACCCGTTGGGTGCGTAGAGGGTCCAATTGCAATTCAAGGCTTGATTGTTGCTTGTGAGAAAGGCATTGAAAACACCCGATCCGGCTTCGCACAATTCAACGGGGCCATCAATCACGAAAGGCGACACAATCGAAACCAGCAAAGAGTCTTGACCATTGCAACCCAGGTAACAATTCTGATACTGCACTGAAACTATTTGTTGGCCAGAAACTACCGCACCGGGCCACTCAACCACAATGGAGTTGGTTCCCTGCCCCGATACAATGATTCCAGCATTGGCAACAGACCACACGAAATTGGTTCCATTGTAGGGTTCTATGGTATAGGTTTCCCGACTTCCCGGACAAACATGGTCTTTTCCGGATATTTCGGCATTGTCGGTGAGTACAGGAATTTGGATGGTGGCCGGAGTTGGGCAAGTTGCCCCGGTGCATGCTTGGGCATTCAGGGTGATGATACCTAAGGGGCCATCCGTCCAGGAAATCCGGATGGTATCCGAGTTTGCCTGCCCGCCTCCCAGGATTGTACCGTTGCCAGACACGTTCCAGGAAAATGGGGCACAACCGTTGCTTGCGGTATAGGTAACCGCTTCTCCGGGGCAAAGGGTTCCGATGCAATCCAGGTTGGGGCTTGTGGCATTTAATACATATACTTCAAGCGTTGTGGTATCGGCACAAAGGCATGCACTTCTAGCGACCAGTGTAACGAGGAACATACCAGGATTATGAAAAGTATGTTGAGGGTTAGCCAGGCTGGAATTAGAAAGGTCGTCGTTAAAATACCATTCGTATGAATCGGCGCCCAGGCTTTGATTGTTAAAATATACAGTTTGGTCTTTGCATATGACCAAAGGAGCGCCATTGGAAGGCTGGGTTGTAAATTTGGCCACAGGTTCAGGAATAACATTAACACAAATTGCGTCCTGGCCACTGCAATTGCTGTTGCCATCGGCAACTACCGA
>JAGWYI010000753.1 GCA_018969455.1 Bacteroidota bacterium
AAAAACAAAATGGAAGACTATATTGCTGCTGGTTGCCGCTTAGCCTGGCTTATAGACCCTCAGGTACGCAAAACCTGGGTGTACGCCGAGAACGGGGATATTCAAACGATTCCTTTTGAGGAAGTACTTTCTGGCGGAACGGTTTTGACGGGGTTTGGGGTGCGTTTGGCGGATGTTCTTTAAGGTTAGTGCCATTTGTACAATCAAAAATTTAGCCTATATTTGTAGTTTAAACGCCAAAGCGAAAGGTTTTGTACATTGGATTTTAGATAATCAAGACGATTAGGACAAAACCTATTGCGGCGGAGATTAAAACAGCAAAAATATGTATCAATTCAATGAATTTATTGCGTTAGACCCAGAAATTCGCTTTGGGAAGCCTTGTGTAATCGGCACCCGAATTAGTGTTCAGGATATTTTGGGGTGGCTCGCCGCAGGGATGAGTTTTCAGGAGATCATTGAGGATTATCCGGAATTGAATATGGAAAAAATACGCGCGGCATTGGCTTTTGCCTCTTATCGGGAAACTCGAACCAAGACTGTTGCAGCATAATGAAAATATTATTAGATTCAAATCTCTCATACCGACTTGTTAATAGATTAATTGATATTTACCCGGAATGCATCCATGTCTCTTTAACCGATCTTATTGCTCCTGCCCGTGATGCTGAGATTTGGAATTGGGCAAAACAAAACCGTTACATTATTATTGTTTCAAACGATGAAGACTTCCGCAACTTGCTAGAACAATATGGCAGCCCTCCTAAAGTTGTCTTGCTACGAACTGGCAACCTAAGTACTTCAGAAGTGGCGCAAATTTTAAGGAATAAATATGCTGAAATTTACGATTTGTACACTAGTCCTGAAACGGATATCCTGGAGATCTTTCGTTAAGCCTGTGGTTCAGGACAATTTGAAAACATTAAGGTTCCTCCTCCTGCTGCCGACTTTGTTCCCAATCCTCCGTCCATTGCTGCAGGAGCTGGCGTAACAGGTTTTTATCTACAAACTTGGTTTGGTATGCAGCCACCATTGCCGGGCTGAGTTGGCGGCTCATGGCAATTTCAACGACTTCCTCATGCGCCGTTTTACACAAAACCACCCCGATGGAAGGGTTTTCATGTGATTTTCTGACATCCCGGTCCAGTAGTTCGAGGTAAAAATTCATCTTGCCCAAGTGTTCCGGTTTAAATGCCTCCATTTTCAAATCGAAAGCCACCAAACACTGGAGTTCCCGGTGAAAAAAGACGAGGTCTACATAATAATCGTTCATGCCGACCTGTACATGCATTTCCGCGCTAATAAACAGGAAATCGCGGCCCAATTCGAGCAGAAACGCCTTCATTTTTTCCAACAACCCTTTTTTTAAGTCGTATTCGGAAAAAGGCTCTTTCAGGTTTAAAAATTCGAAAACATAGCGGTCTCGAAAGATTTCAGACAACAACTCTTTTTTCGGATGTTCGGGAACAAGAAGGGTTTGCTTAGCGAGCATTTGGCGTTCGAAAAGGCCGGATTTGATTTGGCGGCGTAGTTCTAAAACAGTGTGTTTTTCCCTTATGCTAAATGCTAAATAAAATGTAACTGTTTAGCACCCAAAGGGTGCCTGATATAGTTTGTTAGTGCTACATACAGCACGAAGTTCATTGAAAACATTGAGTTGATGTTTTCGGCAGGTGCTGATGAAGCCTTGGATTCGGGCATATTGTTT
>JAGWYI010000090.1 GCA_018969455.1 Bacteroidota bacterium
AAATAGGCATTGGCAGCATACTTGGTCATCTCTGCCGAGCGCTCATCCATAAAATAAATCGGATTGCCCTGGCGTACAAAAGGTTCGTACAACTGTTTCATAACCCGCCGAGCCTTTTCACTTTTAGTACCAATAACCACCCGGTCGGGTTTCATGAAGTCTTCAACGGCCACACCTTCACGCAGAAACTCTGGGTTTGATACCACATCGAACATCTTTTTAGGCAGTTTTTCGGCCAAAACAGCCGTAACCTTTTCGGCAGTGGTTACAGGTACCGTGCTTTTATCCACAATAACCTTATAATCGGTGATGATTTCACTCAAATCGCGGGCAACACCCATGATGTAGGAAAGATCGGCATGCCCGTCGGCGCCCGGCGGAGTGGGCAAGGCTAAAAAAATGATCTGTGCCGAGTCTACGGCTTCTTTTAAATTGGTGGTAAAATGCAAGCGCCCCTCCTTGGTATTGCGTTCAAAAAGGAGATCCAAACCAGGTTCGAAAATGGGCACTTTGCCATTCTTGAGGCTTTTTACTTTCTCCTCATTGATATCTACACAAATTACCTGATTTCCAGTTTCGGCAAAACAGGTTCCGGTTACCAAACCAACGTACCCGGTACCAACTACAGCGATGTTCATGATGAAAAGGTTGACAAAAATAAATAGTGAAAAAATGAATTTGACCCAGTTGCTGAAACGGTTCTATTCGCGTGTTTTGAACGTTCAGTTCAATCTGAATTGGATTGACGAGTCGTTTTTACCCAAAAACCATTCCGAAACCTTCCCAAAGGCGTTTTTTTTACGAAATTGGGCAAAATTACCGTCAAAATGACAAACTGGGCGCTTTTACATGATTTTTATTCTATATTTAATACTGGCTGAAAAAAACAACGATTTAATGGAAAAATTGCCATACATTAACGTAAACGTCGATTTTTATTGCAGTGATTCTCCCATCTTTGCACACATCAATTTAAGATAATTTTTATGATTATTGCGCGTACATGGTTTGGCATCTGCGCAGTCGTTTGCTGTATTTCAATTCAACCAAACCTGGCCCAAACCAACATCGTACCCAATCCGGGCTTTGAACGTTTTGCAAACCCACCCGTCGGATGGACCTACAAGGGCTCGGTTTTTGGCGAAATTGTCAAATACTGGTTCAGCGCCACCACCGCAAGCCCCGATGTGTACGGCCCCGGCGTAAAAGTTCCCGTTGATTGGCGCGACAAGGGCTTTGGCGACCAAATTCCTCATACCGGAAAATGTATGGCAGGCCTCACCTTGTTTGGATGCACCAACGGAAAACCGCACTGCAGGGAATATATTGAAATTCAATTGATGGAGCCGCTCGTGATCGGTCAAACCTATTACGTAGAATTTTGGACTACCCACCTGCAAAAATCCCTGCAAATTAACAATCTAGGAGCCTACTTTACCGTGGGAGAAATAAAAAGAAGCACCGACGAAATTTTGGTACGCGAAGCACAACTGATCAGCACCAACTTAATGGAAGCTCCCGATGGCAAATGGATCAAGGTAAGCGGGTACTTTCAAGCAAAATACGAGGCCGAATTTATTGTGATAGGCAATTTTGCCGATGACGCAAATACCCTTAGCCTCAACTACCGTGACGATTGCTTCAATTACGCCTATTATTATATTGATGATGTGTTGGTTAAAAAATCGCCGCCTTACCTGCCCGTGCCCGTTAAACCCGATGACCTCACACGCCAAATTCTGGAACCCGGTAAAACCATTCAACTTAAAAATATTTACTTTGAATTCGATCAGGACGAATTGATGCCGCGCTCCTATGTAGAACTCAATAAATTGCTCAAAATCCTGAAAGAACACCCTCGCATGGAAATCGAAATTGCCGGACACACCGATAATTACGGCGAAGATGCCTACAACCTCGACCTTTCTACCCGTCGAGCCAAATCAGTCATGGCTTTTTTAACTCAAAATAAAATCGCTCCAGGCCGACTCAAATTTAAAGGCTGGGGCGAATCCAAACCGGTGGCATCCAACGACACCGAGGAAGGCCGCGCACAAAACCGCCGTGTGGAGTTTACTATCTTGAAAAAATAAAACAACGTATTTTTTAGTTACAAAACTTATACTATAGTTGCATAACTTAAAAAACCATTTTACCTTTGTGTCATGCAAAAATTGACCAAAGCAGAAGAAGAAATCATGCAACGCATTTGGGACTTGGGTCCCAGTACCGTTAGTGATTTATTGAAAACCATGGATGCACCGCATCCCCCGCACAGTTCGGTTTCAAGCATTGTTCGGATTCTGGAAAAAAAGGGATTTGTGGGGCATAAAGCATATGGTAAAACCTATGAATACCACCCAATTGTAGAAAAAAAGGATTACGGCCGAAACAGCTTGCTTGAAGTTGTACAACAGTATTTTGACGGATCTGCTTCCAACCTGGTTTCTCATTTGCTTGAAGATCGCAAACTCAGCGAGCAAGATCTGTCCGAATTGTTAAAAAAATGGGACGCCTTGGATAAGACTCCCCAAAAACCGACCTGAACGATGGTGTTATTTGGTCTTACCGCTTCCCTTTTTTGGGCATTTTGTGCTGTTTTTTATTGTTTTTTTCTAAAAAACGACACATTCTTTCAATTGCGACGACTGTGGTTGTGGTTGAGTATGGCTGGGGGCATATGGTGGGCCTCCCAAACCATGACCCCCGATGCCCATGCCTTGCCCTTGGTGCAATTGGAGCCTGTTTTTAAAATGGATGAGGCGCTTTCTTCCGATTCCAAGCCCGATTGGTACCAAATCGCGTGTATGGTTTATGCTATCGGCGTATTATTGGCTGGATTTCGCTTGTTGCGTGGACTCTGGAAATTGTATCGAATGATAAAAAAGGGGAGGTGGACCCGCCTGGATGAACATATTGTGTTGGTTGAAGTGCAAAATCTGGAGCATCCAGTATCTTTTTTCAGGTTCATTTTAACCCCGCCTGACTTTTCTCCGGAACGCGATGCCGCCATTTTTGCACACGAACGCGCGCATATTATTGGAAAGCACAGTTGGGAAGTTTTGCTGCTAGAAGTGATGCTTGTAGTACTGTGGTTACACCCTTTTATATACTGGTTTCGTGGAGAAATTCGGATTTTACATGAATACCTGGCCGATCGGGCCGTATTACAAACACATTCTCGCGGCCAGTATGGTCGTTTGTTGTTGAAGCAATCGGGGCATTTTCCGCTTGCACTTCAATTTTATCAATCGCCCCTGCATTTGCGCCTCAACATGCTCGGCCAGGCAGAAACCGCATCTGTTAATCGGTGGAAATATGTGGTTATTTTGCCCTTAATAGCCATTTTTACCGGTTTGGGTTCGGAATTCCGAGCGCCTTTGCCGCTTGTCACAACGCAACTCGATCAACTTCCGCAATTCCCAGGGGGTACCCAAGCGTTGTTTCAGTATTTAAACACTGCCATAAAATACCCCGAATTGGCCCAAAAACAAGGAATTGAAGGGATGGTCGTTGTGCGTTTTGTGGTTCTTTCCAATGGGCGCCTGACTCAAATTGGTACCCGTGGAGCCGACAACAGTACATTGCAGGCTGAAGCCATCCGGGTGGTGAAGAAAATGCCCGAATGGATTCCCGGCACCTTATCGGGCCGCGCCGTTGCAGCAGAAGTGATGCTGCCCATAAAATTCAAACTTCAATAATCGCTGATGGCTTTTGGCACTGCGTTCTGGCCGCTTAAAATACGGCTTAAGTCCTTAAAAAGCAGCCTTTTAAGCGGTATTTTATAATCTACCAAACCCTTTGTACGCTGTTGCCCTGTTTTGACAAGGGGAGTATTGTCAAATTTCATCACTAAAATTTCATCACTAAAATTTCATCATTATGAAAAATTTGATTTATCTTTTTTCAATTTGCCTGCTTTCACTAAGCACAACGGGTTTGAAGGCACAATCGTTGCCCGAAAAAAATGCAGAATTTCCGGGCGGCAGCAATGCGTTGTATCAATTCCTGGGTAAAAACATGAGCTACCCTGCAAATGCGCGCAGTTCAAAGGCCGAGGGCACCGTGATTGTAAAATTTGTAGTGGAAAGCGATGGCAGCCTGAGCAATTTTTCGACAGCTCAAACAGCAAGTTTTACCCACCCCGATTTGGTAAAAGAAGCGCTCCGAGTTGCCAAATTGATGCCCCTTTGGATTCCGGCAGAAAAAGGCGGCGTTCCGGTACAATCAGAAATGCTCATGCCCGTAAAATTTAAACTTCAATAAGTTTGGTTTGCACCATACGAAGCGGAAAAATTCGGTTCGTATGGTGCAAAAAGCGTTTGTATACTTTACGCCGTCAGATTTTGTGCATAACGATCTTTATAAATCATTATAAATCAGCGAAATCCATCCTGATTTATCCACAAAATCCGGCGAATCCTGGTTTATATTACTTTTTTCGGGTCTTTTTTTGTTGTTTTAACAAAATTCCAATATACTTGCAGTATTAATTGATCCTGCCTTCTGCCCGGGATTCGGGCATTTTTTCCGAACACTATGGTTTTGGTAAGTCGCATTACCGGCTTTTGAGTCATCGCAATTTGCGTTGGATTCCTTGTTATTTCCGAATAATTGATTCTTCAAATTCGGAGTCTCCCTTGTGTACTAATCCGATTTTATTCCGGTAAAGTTGCGCACCCGCGCGATGTTGCCGGTAGGGGCACTTTACCACTCCTGGCCGGCCATCGCGCGATCCCAATTGGAACCGGGCAATAAAACGGTAAGTTTAGGTGAATTAATACCAACACCCTTGAACTGTGTTTTCCCAGACCTGGGAAAAGCGACATAAAACCCGTATTTATCTACCGTTTCGCACCCCGTTCCCGAAGTTGAATTTAGGATCGGGGTTTTAATTTGCCTTTTTAATTAGCTGTTCGTAAACGGTACGTGTAACTGCACTCAGAACACCAGGCAGTGTATTACGTGCTGCGCCTTGGCTCATGACAGTTATCAAAAAAGGTCTGTTTTTGAGATAAATAATACCGGTTTCGTGCAATTCAAAGGTTTGGCCATCGTCCCATTCGCCAAATTTGTGTGCCAGTTTGATTCCGGAAGGCAAGCCGGCCAAAAAACCCTCCTTAAATTTGGATTGCGCGAGCATATGAAGCGCCAGCTCGGAATGTTCGGTATTGAGGTAGGAACTGTTGAGCAATACCCGCATGAAAGTAGAAATTTCTTTTGCTGTCACATGAATCCGGTTGTCTTCTGCCGAAGGAATGGGTATTCCGATTCCCAAATCGACAAAGGTTTGCTCCATAACACCATCTGGCAAATGCTTCTTCAACAACCAAAGCGCCTCGTTGTCGGAGTATGCAATCAGTTGTTGAAGCAGTTGTTTTACAGTATACGTTCGGCCTTTTTCCAGAGAGGTACCACTAACGTAGTTCTGCACTGGGATTTCTTCACCTTTAACACCTTCAAACAGAAAACTTTTATTTAAAATTTCCGGGTTTTGATCGGCCAAGTGAAGCCAGGCAAAAAGCATGGGAATTTTAAACATCGATCCCGGATGAAAGGTTTCCTGATCTCCGATGGAAATCCATTGGGCATGATCAAAGTCTCGAACATATACGGCTGCACGTTCAATCAGCCCATTCTTTTTGGATATTGTAAGGGTGTTTTCAATTTCCTGCTTCAGCGTCGATAAATCGGCAGATTCACACGCGCTTTCCACATAAAGCAATGGCCGGATATATTCAAAACCTCGCAGCCTGATAGAGGTTACATCACATGCTTCGGAAGCTTTGGCCAGTTCAACGGTCTTTTTTGTCGAATTTGGGTTAAATGATTTTGGAATTAAGAGGGCTGTCAGAATTGCCCCGGAAAGGAACATAACGAATGCGCCGTATGCGGGTATCGGTTTCAGAAGAAGATGAAACATTTGAATCTGCCAATTTTTAATGATTTTATCAGACAAATGATCGTCAGATAAACGAATTTTGATCCAAACAAATGATTTTGGGGCTCATTAAATAAATAATGAATGTATTTAATGGGATAATTGATAGATTGCATCGCAAAACTATGGAAATCTCATTACACTGCTTGCCCGAATGCTTGTTTGGACAAAAAAAGCAATATGGAAAATTTTTAAATTTAATTACAAGGCATCCTCAACTTCGTAATGCATCCTACTACTGAACAACTTCAACGCTTGCAAGCCTCCTTTCGTCAACTCAAAGCGGAAGAAGATGAAGCTTTGCATCAAGACAACCAGCGCAATTTTGTACATACCCGCGTGTATCGGCAAGTAAAACATGAAGGCCGATGCTTATTAATTGGCCGGAAGGGCGCCGGAAAGACAGCGCTCCTTCTGGGATACAGATCCCAAAATGCCGATGATTACCTGGCCAAAGCGGGCATTGACATCATTGCCGATGAGTTTCCCCTCGAACCCTTGTTCCACTTTTTTTACCTGGATGTGTACAAAAAGCTGCAGCAGCATCAAGGGAAAAATACATCCCGGGAAACCGATTTGGCCCACTTTCTCGACCCCACCAAGGTAGCGACCTATGCCTGGAAACAAGCGCTGGTGGCATCCTCGGTGTGTATGGCTGCTGAACAAATTCTCAACTCGGAAATACAGTTCAAATTATCGGAAGACGAAAAGCGCAACTTGCAGGAAGCCCGGGCTTCCGTGATGGGACTTTATGGGGGAAAAACCAATTTCGCAGGAAACGGCGGACAACTGCTTTCGTCCCTGCTGGTGTATTTCTTTGGCAATTTTAACGAGCTCATCGAAATCGTGATGGATCACACCATTGGGACTTTTGCCGGTCTTATTGCCAAAATTTCGGGGCAGCTAAGTACGCTGGCTAAAACCAATACCGCAGAAGCGTTGAGAAAACCGGTGCAACAAATACGTCAAATTCTCGAAAGGCACCAAAAAAAGGTATTGCTCACGCTCGACCGCTTCGACGACTTCTATGATGAGTTTCAGTATAGGAGCGATGCCAATTCCGATCTTTTGTATGAAAAACGCAGTTTTCTGGCAGCCCTGCTTAAAGGGCTGGTGATTGCTGCACGCGACCTGCAGCGTGACCAAACCAATTATGCCTGGATTCACATGATTTTTACCATTCCCATGGACAAATTTTTGGAACTCCAACTCCGAGAACGCGCCGACCTGGAAAGCAACCACGTTGTACGCCTCGAATGGACGCCACGCGAATTGTATGAAATGGTAAATCGCCGCATTGGAACAGCCCTGAACCTGCCCGAAAAGGAAATAAAAAATGCCTGGAACCTTCTGTTCCCCTTCGATGTAACCAACGGGCGCATTCGGGAAGTAAAGGAAGACTCTTTTTTATACATCCTTCGACATACCTTATGGAACCCTCGTGAGATTCAAATGTATCTAAAAGCCATTTTTTCGGCCCTGGAAGAAGGCCCGGCCGATGAAGAAATGTTTCGCAGGGTGGTGCGCAACGAAACCGAACAAATCATCCGTCGGGAATTTATTGGCCAATTCATCGGTGAATTTCATGGATTGAAAAAAGTGCTCAATAAACTCAGTAACGTGCAACTGCAAACGGTTATGCTGTACGAAGATTTGTGTGATAAGCTAGGCGGCCTGGAGTTATTTGAAGATTGTCGGACACCCGATCAAATCATGTTGCGGCTGTTTCACATGGGTGTAGTGGGCGTACGCATGAATGCGCGAAAAGGCAGCAATCAGGCCGTAATTACCCAAAAAAAGCAAGAAGTGTGCTACCGATACTGTTTCAATTTTTATGAAAACGACCCATTTGCACCAGCTTGTACCGTATGTTTCCACCCTATGTTTTTCGAGTATTTGAACATTCAACACGAAGAACCCTATGTGATTAATCAGTTAGAATGGGAAATGTTCGATTGATACAAGGTTCCTGTTGTTCTTTCAAATTTTAAACCATTTGAACATATTTACCCAATACCCATTGATTGGGTCCGATTTGGTGCCACCCTTCTGCATTGGTGTTTAGAATGGACACAAGGGCGCCTTGATTAAGCACCGCGACTTTTGCAAAATTCGTGGAAGGGCCGCTTCGCACATTCAACGTAGGCGACACAACCCTGGCCCTGCGGGTGGCGTTTGAAACTGTTGTATCATCTTCATCATGAGACGGATTCAAAACCTGGATGTAATCGGCACTAACATAGGCATCTGAACCGATACGCCACCACCCTGGCAGTTTTTCAAGCAAATCTACCAGCGTACCTCCTTGCAACTGGCGAATTTTGGGAAAATTGGTACCTGGCCCCGAGCGAACATTTAAAAAAGCGTTGTTCACCTTTCCGCGCAATACCTGTGCATGGGGCTCAGCTGAATCGGGCGCATCGGGCGCCGGTTCATCAGGCTCTGGTTGCGCGAGTTGAGCGGCCATCTGTACCGCTTTTAATGCGTTAAGTCGTCCAAATCCCATGGTTTGGGAATGGCCATTTTCATCGTATTCGGAGGGGTCGCCAATTTTATCCACCGTATTTTTTAGGATATATCGCAATTGGCTCAAGGATATATCGGGGTTGGCGCTGATCATTAGAGCACAAACCCCTGCTGTAAGCGGGGTAGCGCTAGAGGTCCCTCCAAAATTACTGGTGTAGCTTAGTTCAAGGGTTTGGCCATCCTGGCCTAAATAAACCGTTGCTGTTGTAATCCCAACCCCCTGATTTCCATTGGAAGGAGCACATAAAAACACGTTAGGTCCGTAAAATGCGTAACTCGATGGTTCATCCAGACTGTTAGAAGCCGAAACACATATTACATCGGGATGCGCTGCAAAATCACTCACGAGACGGGGTTGGTTGTTTGAGGCCGGGTTGGCATTACCGGCTGCAATACAGATGGGTATGCCCTGTCCTCGACGGCCTTGTCGGGCAACTTTACTGATGGTATTGCGTACCCAGGTAGATAGTGGAACTGGTTTGGGAAAACCGATGCTGCAAGATATTACGTCGGCCCCATTGAGCAGGGCGTGTTCAAATGCTTTTACAATCGCATCATCGCTGAGCACGTCCAGTTTGATCAAAATAAGGCGGGATTCGGGTGCCGAACCCATCACTCCAGTTTGGTCATGCGCCCCTGCAGCCACTGCCGCGCAGGAAGTGCCATGGTCAAAAACACCCCAACTTTGGTCTTCCAATTGATACCATGGAGCCACATCGGTACTGCGATTTACGGCGTTGAAGGGGTTGCGTAATTTGGAGCCATTGCCGCGAAGTTGTGGATGATCGGCTGCAAATCCAGTATCAATCACTGCAATTTTCAAATTTGGGTTGCCCAGCGATTGAAGAAAATTCCAGGCTTGTTTCACTTTAGCATCGGCGCCCCGCCGAAAATGCGCCGCGCTATACACAGAGTTGTCTAAATCGATAACAGGTATTTGCACTCCCCGATTTTCCAAATGCCATTGAGTATCAACAAATGCACCGGAGGGCATTGCAAAAAAATTGGTAATCGGTTTTGTCATGAACTCGGGCTCCGCCACAGAAATGTGGGCATGTTCCTGAAGAATCATGGCACATTTCACAGGATTGGGGGAATTGGAAGTAACACACACGCGGTAGGCATCGGGCCCGATTACTTCGCGAATATTGAGCTGGAGTCCATCAAGCACTGCACGTTCCACCTCATAGGCTGTGTCGGGTTGAAATTCGATGTACAGGTATCCAGTTGGAATTAGCGGATTGTTTTCATGTTCGTCAACTGTCCAAACGTGCGTACCCACAGATACATCGGGCTGCTGGCGAAGGCGATCCAGATGCGTATCCATGTCGTCATCATCGCTTTGTACCAATTCAAAGTCTCGAACCTTTTCCTGAGTGACAAGATTTGAATCGCGCATTTTTTTACCCGACGTATAACGAAGGGCAGCTTGTTTGTTGCTTTGAGTGAGTTCTAGCCGACTATCGCCGTATCGGAGAGAGGCTGTTTTTACCTTTTGGGTTGCCATGCAGAGATTCGCTAATTGGATTTGTTGCTTAGAACCGATTTATCCCCCTCTGCAGGAGAAAAGTCTCTTCTTTGTGGCCATACTTCCTCTTTAGCAGGAGGTTTAAAACCGTTTCTAAAACGCAGCAAATTTGGGTAAATTATTCGTAAAAGTTGAATTGTTTTGTATAAGTAACGCTTCAAATGACTTTCAGCACATTGGAAGCGGAAGCCGATTACATCTCAAATTGGGGCTGATCCTGCTCCATTTTCAGGCAATGATCAAGGTCAGTTCAAAAGATGACAATTTACTATACACATTTTCTTTACAATTTCTAAACATGATCTACATTTGCGGTGTTTGGATTTTGTCTAAATTGTTTTAGCAAACGCACATTGAGATGCTCCGCAGGTATAAAACTGTTCCAGAATTGAAATCCAGGGAAAGCGCTGAGGCAATTTCCTTTGTTGATCCCGCACTTGCCTGCAAGCTCACGGCAATGGGGGTACGGCCCGGCGCCGTTATTGAAATGGTGCGAAAAGCCCCTTTTGGAAAAGCCTATTACGTAAAAGTAGATGGCATCCGAATGGCGTTGCGTGAAGAAGAAGCCGTAAGCATCCTGCTTGAACTATGATGGAGAAAGACGCGCATACCTGTCGGATTGCTCTTTTGGGAAATCCGAACAGCGGCAAATCTACCGTTTTTAACCAATTGACTGGCCTACGGCAAAAAACAGGCAATTTTCCTGGTGTCACAGTGGATGTTAAATCTGGTAAAATTCAGATTCCCGGCCATGGGG
>JAGWYI010000091.1 GCA_018969455.1 Bacteroidota bacterium
TTGGCGTATTTTTAAACAGCAAATGTGGTAAAAATATCGGAGGCCGTCGCATGCCCGACGTGGAGATGTACCTTTGCCTTGAAAATTATCTTTATGATTTACCTGTTTCTCTCTGTTATTTGTTCGGTGTTGCTGGGTTTTGCATTCAAACTGTTTCCCTGGTTTGGGGTAGATCGTTTTCAGGCAATCGTATTTAATTACGGCACATGTGTGGTATGTGGTTGGCTTCAAATGGGCCAATTTCCCCTGGCAAGCGCGGGTTGGGATGCCCACTGGGTACCCTATGCGGTTTTTTTAGGATTTGTGTTTATCAGCGGTTTCAATTTGGCAGCATTAACCGTTCAGCATTTTGGAGTGACGGTTAGCCAGGTTATGCAAAAAATGTCTATTCTTTTGTCGGTTCCCTTTGCGGTAATCGTGTATCATGAATCGGCAGGCCTGGGTAAGATTACGGGTTTTTTAATGGCAATAACAGCCATAATTTTGGTCAATTGGCCGCAGCCGCAGGCAGAAAAGCAAAGCGGAAATCTGGGCATGTTGTGGTTGCCGGCCCTAACCTGGTTGTTATCGGGCGCCATTGAGGTGGTTTTGTTGCATGTACAACATTTGCACTTGAACAACCCGCAAGATCCCAGTTTTGTAAGTACCATATTTGGCACCGCGGGCGCCATCGGATTTTTTATAGCCATGATCCAATGGATGCGGGGCAAAGCGCGATTTGCATTAAAAAATGTGCTTGGTGGCATATGCCTGGGCATTCCCAATTATGGGAGCATGCTTTTTATGGTTATGGCGCTTGGTTCGGGGCTGGAATCGTCGCTGGTGTTTCCGGCAATTGATGTGAGCATTATTTTGCTGACCACCATCGGGGCGGTGCAATTTTTTCGGGAACCGCTGGCGCGCATCAACTGGATCGGAATTGCGCTGGCGCTGGCCGCCATTTTGCTGATCGCCTTTTGATTATGGAATAAATTTTCATTTTGGTGAACCGGAATGCCAATCAGGCTGTTTTGCCCCGAAACCTGCTTCCGAAAGCTCGTTTTTATACCAGGATTCGCCGGATTTTGTGGATATATCAGGATGGATTACGATGATTTATAAAGATTTATAAAGATCGTGATGCACAAAATCTGGCGGTGTAAAGTATATATTTAAAACAAAAAACATGGAACAGCAAGCCGAACATCGAGACGATGAATTCCTCTTTCACCCCAGCAATGTGATGTTGGCCATCCTGCTTTTGGGGCTATCCGTTTTGTTTTTGGCCCTAACTGTCTCGTATGTATACACGCGCGTGGCCATGCACGTGCCGCCGGTACAAGTGCCCTTCCTGTTTTTGGTAAATACTTTTATTTTACTGGGAAGCAGTTTTACCATGAAAAGAGCCAAAAAATGCTATCTGCATGACAATACAGAAGGTTATATTGGAAATTTGCGCTATACCATTGCACTTTCTTTTTTATTTATGGTAATGCAAACAGTGGCATGGATCTGGCTTTTCCAGAACAATATTTCCCTTCGCTCCTCCACAACGGCCGCTTACTTGTACGTCATTTCATTTGTACACCTGGCACACGTCATTGCCGGCCTGCCCTTCCTATACCTGTTTTACTATACGGCAAAAAAACGCATGGTAGATCCCGTTACCGTGCTCGTTTATTTTTCAGACCCTGAAAAAAGAATGCGCCTGCGTCTGCTAACAATTTACTGGCATTTTCTCGACGGACTATGGATCTATCTGGTGCTGTTTTTTGGGATAAATTATTTCATCTGACCCTTTAAAGCCTGCAAAAGGTATCCTAACTCGGGTCTCCAACAATCATCCAACAAAAATCAGTTCGAAAATCAGAATTCGAACAAATCGGAAATAAAAAAGCCTTTCCAACAGGGTTGGGTAGCCCCTTACTTTTATTTTATGCTTTAGTCCATTCCATACAATTGTAATAATTTCCATTGCATCCAGACAGCCATATTGTAAACAATTGCGTTCCTTTACAACAATAACACCAAACTTTCACCGCTACCACAACTCCAATGCAATTGAAAACCATTTGCCTCCTTGCTTTTTGGGCAGGCTCCTTAGGCGCTTCGCTTCACGCGCAGCAAAGCACACACGTACGCCATTATCACCCGATTCAGGTGGGATTCGGTCCAATCAGCGCGTTAACACGGCTGGGAAAATTTAATGTTTGTGCCGAGTGGGTGTACAAACCCAAGCAATCCATCAGTTTGTTGGTTTCGGTACCGATCAATCATGTTCCTGCCATACTGGGCTGGGGCGACATCCATACCCGCGACTTAAGCAGCAAACACAATTTGACGGTTTTGAACATCGTTTTGGAAAACAAGCATTACTTTTCGCCCGGCACGAAAGATGCTTTTTACTTCGCTCCATATGCGCGTTACCTGGAATACCATGTCTGGAAGCGCGATTCGGCAGGAACAACCCAAGCCAACTATTTGTATTCCAACAAAGTAAAAGGCTTCGGGCTGGGCGGAGCCCTCGGTGTGCAAATAAGCCTTGGTCACCGATTTATCCTTGATTTTACCTTTTTAGGCGTAGATTTAAAATTGGTGCGTGGTTATCAACGCTATGAAACCGATTATTCAGAGCCGGATTACGGAGAAGTGCTTTTGTCGAGCGCCAAACATTATTGGACCGACGTGCCGATATACCGTTTCAGGGTAAAACACAGCGAGGTTTCCTCCAACATGGTTCGCACCCGAACCAATTTACAATTGGTTCCCGGATACAGAGCCAATCTGACCATCAAATACTGTTTCGGGAAATCCGTACCTTTAGCGGTAAATTGAGTATTGAATGAACCAAGCCTTATACAAAATTGCCCGATATGCCGTTTCCACCTTCGGCGCGCTGGCAATTTTGTATTTTTCCTGGGTCATGCTGGGCAAAATCATGCCGTATTTCAGTTTTCAGCATGCGATTCATTTCCTGGGCACCAAAACCGATGAAGTATTGGGAAAAACCCATTTTATTTGGGCCTTTTACTTGCACATCACTTCCAGTTGGGTGGTGCTCATGACCGGCATGATCCAGTTTTTTCCTTTTTTAGTTCAAAAATATCCCGGGCTGCACCGCACAAGTGGCAAGATTTATTTGTTATTTTTGTTGGTCCTGGCGGCGCCTTCGGGCCTGGTTTTGGCCTTGTATGCCAATGGTGGCCTGCCCGCACGCGTAGGATTTTTCATGCAATGTGTGCTGTGGTGGGGCCTGACGTGGGCAGCCTGGCGCGCTTTGAAACTCCGACAAATGCAACAACACGCTGGGTTTATGATCCGGAGTTACGCCGTAACCTTGGCGGCCATGAGCCTGCGTACTGAAAGTTACTTTATGTATTACTGGCTGGGAACCAAGCCTATAGAAACTTATGTGACCGTTACCTGGCTGTCCTGGGTAGGCAACTGGATCCTCGCCGAACTATTGATTTACCTTGGCCTCGACCGGCGTCTGTTGCGCGCGGCCTATCCCAAAACAACGCACATCCAATCTTCAAACATATGAAAAATCGGTTTACAGGCGCCCTGCTCATCGGCGTCGTTTTTGTATCCTGGCATTGTCAGTTCAGCCAAAACAAAGCCAACAAATTATCCGCACTGCCTGCCAATGCCGTGCCCCTGCTCACCCACAAGGAAGCAGCCGATTCCTTGCGTGCCGATACCACGCAACCCATCAAAGCCAGCATTTTCCGACCGCTCAGCGCAGCGGAAGGCCGCATGGTGCTGAACAGCATCCGACTCGACTCCGTTCTTGCCGTGGATTATCCCGACAACGGCTTTTACGGCGACGACCACTACCGCATCGAATTTGTTTTCACACAGGCCCTGCGGGACCCCAACAATCCGGCACTTTATCACCTGAAAGGCAAAAACAGGTACAAAAAAACCATCAGTGCCTTTTCAGGTGAAATGGAATTCCAAAACCTGGAGCAATTCTTCGATCCCAACATCGATACTTCCCAAATCGATGTGAGGGACATTCTTAAAATGTATGCGTGCACCGGACGATTTGAATTGCGGGAAGACAGCAGCCTGGCCTCCAGCGGCGTTTTTCGGGGCGATTTTAAAATAGACTTCAGTTTGTCGAACCAAAATATGCCCGATTTGTGGTTCTTTACCAACGATACCCCCGCAAAGGGCAGCGGCTACCGTTTCGATGGCGCATGGACGCCTTACAAGCAAAGCGATGTGAAAAAACCGGTGCTCTGGTCGCGCGACCTGTTCCGCTTTGCCAACAACATCTTGCAAGACTTCTCCTATGGCGAGCGCGAAATCGAAATCAATCCGAAATACCGCAGCCTGGGATGGGAAAACTTCTGGGATGGAGAAGAATGGTGGCACGAAGGCGCCCCAAAAACCATTCAATAAGCCAGCCATGTGAATGAAAATATACCCAAAAAAAGTTAAAGTTTAATTTTTTTTTGACCTCTTTGCGACAAAATGAAATTTTGGCACGGTTTTGGCACTTAATTTGTAACCTTTAGCGGCTTCGCGCACTTTATAATCTCGTGAATTTTTCTAATAATCGATTCAGAACTTCTGACCTGTCCCTTCGGCCAGGTCTTTTTTTTGCCCGTACACGGGCCTATTTTCTTTTTATTGCCTTAAATTCCTGAATATCAATGTTTAGCATGCCAATAAATTCGGATTTCGGGGAGGCCATGTACTAAAAAAGGAAACGCCCACTTTGCAGCGGGCGTGTATGACATCCTTCTAAAAACCTTCTTGCTGTTTCTTTAACCTCATCGGAGGTTGCACAAATATAATAACATGACATTCACACTTAAAAGTATTACTTTCAAATAATTTTAAATTTTTTTATTAAAATGTTTTATTTGAATAAAATCAATATTTTATATATTATACCATTCTTTTTTGTATCCATTTAAAAAATCCTTTACCTGCATTTGCTTTTTCCCTTCTGGTTTAATTTCCAAAAGATCAATGCGGCCATCGCCGGTTCCCACCTGTAAATAATGCTTCCCATCGGAATAAAAAGCGCCGGGCTGGGTGCCCGATTCGGCAGGGAGGCGTCGGGTGCGCAATACCTTCAAGGTTTTACCGTCTAACATGGTCCAGGCGCCTGGGTAAGGACTTAAGCCGCGTACCAGGTTGTGTACAGATTCGGTGTTTTTAGAAAAATCGAGTTTTCCAGTTTCGTGAAAAATTTTAGGTGCATGCGATACTTCTGTGTCTGCTTGAGGAAAAGGCCGGGCGTTGCCGCGCTCCAGCGCTTGAACCGATTGAAGCACCAATTGGGCGCCTACATGCATCATCCGATCGTGCAACTCCCCGGCGGTTTCATCCGGGCCAATCGGAATGCTTTGTTGAAAGAGCAAATCGCCCGTATCGATTTCGTGTTTGAGCAAAAATGTCGTGACCCCGGTTTCTTTTTCGCCGTTGATGATGGCCCAGTTGATAGGCGCCGCACCACGGTAACGCGGCAGCAGCGACCCATGCAGGTTCATGGTGCCCATGGGCGGCATGTTCCACACTGCTTCCGGCAGCATGCGAAAAGCCACCACGATGAACAAATCGGCCTGAAAGCCCTGCAATGTTTCCAAAAATGCCGGATTGCGCAATTTTTCAGGTTGCAAAATCGGCAGCCCCCGGCTAAGGGCAAATTTTTTCACGGCCGATTCCTGGATGCCAAGCCTGCCCCCGGGCTTGTCTGCTGAAGTCACAACGGCAGCGATTTCATAGCCGGCGATCAGGAGGATTTCTAGGCTGGGCACGGCAAATTCGGGGGTACCCATGTATACGATGCGCATGATGCTCTGGTCGGTTTGATTTGAATGGCAAAATTCCAAAAAACAAACGAAACTGCAAGACTCCCGGATGCTTCACTGAAAAGCAGGGGCGCATTCTCGTTCCAATGCACGTATATTTGTCCCAAAGCCGATTTTAACCATGCATGTATCCGCATCTTACCCGATTCCTGTTCTTACATTTTTGGTCTTTTGCAGCATTTTCGCTCAAGCCATTCAGGCACAGTCGACCCTGGATGCCTATGTATTTGAATCCAACAACCGCGGTTTTTTACAACAGGCATTTGTCACGGTATACAGTTTTCCCGACAACACCGTAATAGCCGAATTGCGCAGCGACACCCTGGGGCATTTTTCGTTGCCACTGCCCCGTGGAAAATACCGCATTTTTACCCGAAAAGACGTGTTTTATGACCGACAAGACACCCTTGATTTGAATTCAGACAAAGTTTTTGTGAAAATAGAAATGCAGCGCAAGCCCGGCTATTTGTTCGACATTTCCCTCGCCGAAGCGCGCGACAACTCCGACCAGGTAGTAGATGCCATTCAGGGAGCCACCATTGAAATATACAACCGGACGCAAAACAAAGCAGATATTGTTCTGAAAAACCACCCCAATGCCTTTTTCCAGCACACCTTCGAACAAGGAAACCACTACACCATGCTGCTGCGGAAGCCGGGATACCTCGCCAAACGCATAGAAATATATGTAAATGTAAAAGGCTGCATCCTTTGCGTAGATGGCGTGCGCGACCTCTCGCCGGGCATCAGCGACAACCTGACCGCCGGAAATACCATGGGCACCCTGGTAGCCAACGTAGAACTGGTTAAAGCAAAAGTGAACAAACGCATCCGCGTCAACAACATATATTACGATTTCGACAAATGGGACATCCGCCCCGACGCCGAGGAACAACTGGATAAAATTGTCACCTTGATGAACGACAACCCGAGCCTGCGTGTGGAACTTGGCTCCCATACCGACAGCCGGGGAAACGATGCCTATAATCTGACTCTTTCCGAACGCCGGGCTGCTGCCGCAGTGGCTTACATCGTATCCGAAGGCATTGACAGCAGCCGCATCCTTGCCAAAGGCTATGGTGAAACAGAATTGGTGAATGGATGCAAAAATGACGTTCCCTGCAGCGAAGAAGCCCACCAGCAAAACCGCCGCACCGAATTGCGTATACTCGGCATCGGCGCCGAAGCCCTTGACTGGATTCCGTTGGCACAAATCGTTGCCAAAGAAAATACCGAACAGGCAGCCAAAAACACCCGAAAACAAGCAAAAATTACGACTGAAAAACCAAAACAGCAAACCAAGGAACCCGTGGCCGGCGAATTGGCCGCCCCCGTTGACCCACTTGCATACGAACAGCAACAACGCAACCGTATCCCGAAAATGAACCCTTTGCCGAAAAACTATATGGGCTACGCCATCGAATTGCGTTGCGCAGGCAAGGAACTCCCAGCCGATTTCCCTGATTTTAGAGGAAACGAACAGGTATTTCAGGAAAATACCGAAAAAAATGGCTTTTGTTACTACCTTCCCCTCGCCGGTAACGAATTACAAGCCAAAAAACAATTCCAACAAATTAAACAAAACCACCGCGGCGCTCAACTCGTGCTGTTCGACCGCAAAGGCAAAAATTACCTTCCATAATGATGCAGGAACATCAATTGAAAAATACCGCTCATTTGAATGCATTCGCCGTCAATTGGCCGGTGGAACAACCCGGGGCGGTATTGGCCCTGGTGCACGGCCAAAGCGAACACGCGGGCCGATACCAGCACCTGGCAGCCTGGTTCAATGCCCGCCAAATCGCCGTGGCAGCCTTCGATCAGCAGGGACATGGCAAAACCGAGGGTACCCGCGGCCATGCCAATTCCCTCGACGGTATGATAGACGACGTGGGACTCTTTTTGGATAAGGTACATACATGGTACCCGGGGGTACCGGTATTTTTATACGGGCACTCCATGGGCGGAAACATTGCGCTCAATTATTTTTTGCGCCGCCCAAACCGGCTGAATGGCATCATCGCCACCGGCCCCTGGATTCGGCTTGCCTTTGAAGCACCCGCCCTGAAAGTAGCCGCCGGATACCTGCTCAAACGCATACTGCCCAGCCTCACCCTGCCCAACGGCTTGCACGCACGCCTGATTTCCCGCGACCCCGATGTGGTACAACGCTATAAAAACGATCCGCTCGTACACGGGCGCATCAGCGCAGCCGCAGGAATTGCCCTGCTGGAAGGCGCTACCTGGCTCAACCAATACAGCGGCCCTACCCCGGCGCCCATGCTGCTGATGCACGGCGGCGGCGACAAAATTACCTCCATGCCCGCTACCCGGGAATTTGCCGGGCGGGTGACCGGCGATGTTACCTTTCAGGAATGGCCGGGTTTGTACCATGAAATACACAATGAAAAGGAGCAGGAACAGGTGTTTGAGGCGGAATTGGGGTGGATGTTGGCGCGGGTTTAGGTTGGTTAAATGGTTCTAAAGGAAGCCTTGCGCATGATTTGTGCTGAAAATATAATCAATAAATCACCGGATCTTTCCTGAAAAAATTAAATGCTAATTTGAATTGACGAACATTGTAAAATAAAATAAGGTCGGAAGCAGCGCATCACGCTTCCGACCTTTTTACATCAGAGGGATTCAATAAACTTTTTTAAGAATATTATTTCACCAAAACAACCCGTTTAGTTTCCTGATGATCGCCAGTTATGAATGACACAAAATAAACGCCATTGGGAAGCGTCGTTCCATTGAACGTCACTTGATGCGATCCTGCTTGCTGGATGGTAGTAGGTTGAACCAATTGCTCCACAAGTTTGCCATCCATGTTAAAAACCTTGATATCAACCGATTGATCAAGGGGTAGATTAAACGTAACGGTTGTTATACCATTAAAAGGATTGGGGAAAATGCTCAGATTAGTACTGTTCAATGTTGAAGTTTCCACAGTAGAAATATCGCTGCGGTCCTCTGCGCGCTCGTCCGTAAGACAATCCACGGATCAACGACCAGTTGCGGGCCGACGCATTTATCGCCGAATTGAAAGCCTGGGAAGCCCAACCCGGCGACAGTTTACCCGCCCTCATGCTGATGTCGCTGCCCAACGACCACACGGCCGGTACCAGTCCGGGTTTCCCCACCACCCGCGCCATGGTGGCGGATAATGACTTAGCCCTGGGCCGCATCAAAGAAGCCATATCCAAAAGCCGTTTTTGGGCCCACACCGTCATTTTCATCACCGAAGACGATTCCCAGGGCGGCTGGGACCATCTTTCGGCCTGCCGCAGCGGCGCGATGGTGGTGAGCGCGTACAGCCAGGGCGTGGGGATGGTACACACCGCGTACAATCAAACCTCCATGTTGCGCACCATCGAGCAAATTCTGGGCCTGCCTCCCATGACCACCATCGACGCAACCGCCTTGCCCATGTTCGATTGTTTTAAAAACGAAGCCCAGGCAGGGAACTATCAATTCCTGCCCAACCGGATAAAACTGGATGAAATGAACCCGAGTTTTTCGGGATTGGAAGTAAAGGCCTTGTATTACGCCCAAAAATCGGCCGAAAACACTGCGCAGGGCATTGATACGGATAATGATGATTTGATGAATCGGGTGATTTGGTTTTCGGTGAAGGGGGAGGTGGGGTATCCCGGGAAGTAGGGGTGGTGGGGTGTGTGCGCTAAAAAGTCCGTTATTAATTCCACTTTTATCCTTAAATTTGCAGGATGACCAAGTCAACTATATATTTGGATACATCGGCTATCAACTTTCTTTTTGCAGATGACGCACCTGAAAAGAAAGAAATCACCGTGGATTTTTTCGACAATTTCATCAAATTAGGACTATACGATACCTATGTGACGGAATACGTAATTGCAGAGATTAACCAGACCAGTAACGAGGAAGAACGGAATAAACTGCTGAAAGTCGTCGAGGACTACCCTATTGAAGTTTTGCCGGTTGTAAAAGCAGATGAGATTGGTTTTCTGGCACAAATGTACCTCGATACAGGAATCATGCCTCCCAAAAAATTGTTTGATGCATTACATGTTGCTTTTTGCGTAGTAGCAAAGATCGATTATCTGGTAAGCTGGAATTTCAAACACTTAGCTAATATCAACAGGGAGCGTCGGATATTGGCTAAAAATTACGAACTTGGTTATATTCACCCGCTCCGTATCATCACACCAACAGAATTAACAGGCTATGGAAATTAAAGTATCAAAAGCGCAAATTTCCGTTTGGGAATGGAAAGACAAGGCATACGAGGAAATAAAGCACCTGCCTATCCTCGAACAAATGCGCATTATTCAAGAGCGCACTAAGCAGACTATTGCTCAGATAAATGTGAACAAAGCAAAGAACAAGGCATCCTTGCCCAATACCCGCTAAACGCAGGGGGCAAGAGATCTCCCGTTCACCCCCAGATAAATAAAAAAAACTAACCCACGGGTTTCAGACTAACTCCAATCTTCATTACCAATCAAGCTTCTGATTCTAACGAGGAACTACTGGAAGCAGTAGGCTTAACGGGACTCAAAAAAGGGAAAGTGCTTGATTTTTATGCCACCCATAAAGCTTGGGATACCGTATTTATAGGGTCCAGAGGAGATTGTAAAATACTCTGTGATGGGGATTTGTGCTATGAAGCCTTTGTAGGTGAAAGCAGGTTGTTGCGCCTAAAAGACTGCGAAATTGCCGCCATCATTAGAGTTGTTGCGGTATGAGAATCAATTGGTTAAGCAAAAATTCCATAGCCCGGCACAAACGCCTGCGACGAGATTATATAATTGAATATTTCGATAGCGTAAACGGTCAGATAAAAATCTAAATCGCTTCAATCCTCCTATTGAATGTTCAACTTTAACCCTGACTGAACTCCTTTGTTTGTTGCTGTTTTTATGGTCTTCTGTGAGTGGCTTGTTCT